>JARLHH010000066.1 GCA_031292335.1 Candidatus Limnocylindrales bacterium
ACCGTGAGCGACAGCTGGCTCCCGGCCGAACTCGCGCAAGCGTCGATCGTGACCGTGGCACCGTCCCTGGAGCCGGGGTACCGGTGCTCCCCGTGCCACGCTCCCGCGGCCGGCGAGCTCCTCGGAGTGGGCGCCTGGCCCGGCGGGCTGATCGCGGTCGGGGTCCAGCAGCCGCCAGCCCAGGCGATCGCCTTCTCGTCGACCGACGGAACGCACTGGGTCCCGCTGCCGGGCTTCAGCGGTGAAACGGGCTCCTCGGCGACCGCGGAGGCATCGAACGGCGATCGGGCGGTCATCGTGGGACTCGATCACAGCGGTGCGACCGCGTGGGCTTTCGACCGCGGAGCCTGGACGCAGGCCCCGGCGCAGGCCGATCTCCGGGTGCCCTACGCCGCTGGCGCGATGACGTCGGTGACCCCGTTCGGTGCCGGGTTTGTCGCCGCTGGCTACCACGATGACCCGCTGCACGCCAGCGCGTCGGCGGGGGTGTGGCGCAGCAGCAACGGCCTGACATGGCACGCCGACGGCGGCTCTGGAACCTTCAGTGGGGGTCGCATCTGGGGGATCGCCGCCAAGGGCGGGACGCTCGTCGCGGTCGGGACGCGCGGCGATCCCAACAACGGACCGGCGGCGGCCTGGCGCTGGACCGATGCCACTGGCTGGCAGCGCGGGCGTATCGGACCTGGCGCGGCCGGCGCGATGCGTGCCGTGGCCGTCACGGCGAGCGGCTTCGTGGCCGTCGGCCAGAACGGCCGCGACGACGGCGCGCTCGCCTGGACGTCGCCCGACGGCCTTGTCTGGACGGCCGTACCGGACCAGCCGGCGTTCCACTACCTCTCGATGCCGGTTCGTATGCAAACGGTGGTCGCCGGCCCAACCGGGCTCATCGCAGGCGGTTGGCGGTCCGATGCCGGAAACGGCTCGGCTGTCACGTGGACCTCGGCGGATGGCGTGACGTGGAGCGGGCCGGTCTGGGAGCCCGCATTCTCGGGCGGACAGATCAGCGGGCTCGGGGTCAGCGGCGGCGCGCTCGTCGCCGTCGGCAGGACCGGCTACCCCGACAACAACCAGGCGGCGATCTGGGTGAGCGCTGCGCCGTGAACAGCCCGGCTCCCGGGCCGTGAGCCGGATCGCTGCTGGCGACGCGGCGGCTCGCCCGGCAGCCAGGCAGTCGCCCGCTACGATGGGCGGATCGTGCCCCGGGTTCTCCTGATCCACTGGAACGACCGCCAGTCCGCCGAGCGCGTCGAGCGGCTGCAGGCGCTCGGCTTTGACGCCCGAGCGCCGGAACGG
>JARLHH010000364.1 GCA_031292335.1 Candidatus Limnocylindrales bacterium
ACGCACGAGCTCCTGGAGGCGTACGCCGTCCGCTCCGAGCTCGAGTGCCTTGCAGCTCGCCTCGGGGTCCCTCGAATGACGGACGCCGACCTCGAGGAGGTCGAGGCACTCCACGCGGCGATGCAGCGCGCCGCCGCATCGGGCGACCGTCACGAGGTCGCCGTGACGGACGCAGCATTCCACGCGCGCCTGGTCCGGCTTGCCGGCAACGCGACGCTCGGACGAGTCTGGCGCTCGCTGGAGCCGTTCTCGCGGACCTACATCACGCTCGTCGCGCCGGGCGCGGACGCCCACTGGACGGCCGATCTGCACCCGCGGATCGTGGCCGCGCTCCGCACGCGCGAACCCGGCGCCGTCGTCGAAGCGCTCCGGCGCCACTTCGACGAGGCGGGAGCCCATCTCGCGAGCAGCTGGCAGAACCCGGCTCCCGAAGCGCCTCGCGCGTCCCGGCGCGCAGCGTCGCGCGCGTCGTGACGTCGGGTCCCTCCGCGGGACCCGACGTCGTCGGCGGGGTTCCTAGCTGTTGCCGGGGAAGACGAGGCTGAGCGCCGCCCGCCGGCCGGGCTCCGGCCAGCGCTCGGTCACCATCTTCTGCTGGGTGAAGAATCGCACGCCGTCCTCGCCGCGCATGGCGAGGTCGCCGATGGCGGAGTCCTTGGCTCCCCCGAACGACAGGTAGCCGGCCGGGACCGGGATCGGGACGTTGACCCCGATCATCGGCACGTCCACCTCCAGCTTGAAGCGCCGTGCCGCGCCACCGTCGGTCGTGAAGATCGCCGTGCCGTTGGCGTACTTGTGACCGTTGACGAGGCCGAGCGCTTCGTCATACGTCTCCGCGCGCACCATCCCGAGCACCGGTCCGAAGATCTCCTCCTGGTAGATCTTCATGTCCGGCGTGACGTGGTCGAACAGGGTGACGCCCAGGAAGAAGCCGTCCGGGCTGTCGGGATGGACGAACGGCCTGCCGTCCACGACGAGCTCGGCGCCCTCCGACACGCCCGTGTCGATCCAGGCGATCACCGACTCGCGGTGCTCCTTCGAGTAGATCGGGCCCATGTCCATGCCGGGCTCCATGCCGGGGCCGATCCTGAGGTTGGCGATCCGCTGCTCCATGAGCGGTCGGAGCTTCTCCCCGGTGTCGCCAACGGCGATCACGAGCGTCTGCGCCATGCAGCGCTCCCCGGCCGACCCGAACCCGGAGGCGACGGCGGCGTCGGCAGTCAGCTCCAGGTCG
>JARLHH010000365.1 GCA_031292335.1 Candidatus Limnocylindrales bacterium
CTGGCCGCCGCGCTGGCGGGGGCCGCGGCGCTGGCGGCGGGCGCCGTGGTCGCGCTGCTGCTGCAGGCGGACACCACGATTGCGGCGATAGCGAGAGCTGCACCCACACGGGCGAGTTTCATGCGCGTCTCCTCCTCTTCCCCCCGCCCTTTCGCGCGCGGCTCGACGGTCGCGGTTCTCGCGTCAACCCCGTCACCGTTGGACGACGTGCATCCCTCCCCAGGGGCACGTGGCGGACGGCGGGGATATCGGGCGGGGGCCCACTTGGACTCTCCATGCGTTGCGCCGGGAGAGATGCCGTATATTAGTCTGCAGCGACTCGAATGCAATACTCGGGGTCGCGCGCCCCGGCGTGGTCCGGCGGGTTGCATGCGTGCCCGCCGCCCCGGTGCGGCGCTGCGACGCCAAGGTTCCCGGTCGAGCCCGTCCGAGGACCAATCACTGTACGTGCCGGGTCGCCTCCAATCGCGAGGTCTGGAGCCCGCCGGGTGGATTACCAGGTTCGAGCGGCGCGCATCACCGACGTCGAGCGCATGCTTGCGCTCTGGTCGACGAGCGCGCCGGCTGCCGGCTCGGCAGCGACACTCGACGCCGGTGACCTCCTCCGGCAGCTGGTCTTCCTCCCGCAGGCGAGCGTCGTCGTGGCGGAGACCCTGCGTGCAATGGCCGGCCTCGCGGTGCTCGCGCTGCGGCCGTCCGTCCGGGCCGGCGGCTACGTCGGCATCGTGGACCTCCTGCTCGTGGATCCGCGCCACGATCGGGAGCAGGTGACCGGCGCCCTCGTCGAGGAGCTGCTCCGGTCCGCGCGGAACAAGGGCTGCACGGTCGTCGAGGCCGCGCTCCAATCGGCGGGGACGTCCCTGCCGGTCTGGGAGCGCTTCGGCTTCACCGCCGCGGAGCCGCGCATCGAATGTCTGATCCGGGCGGAGCGGGCTCCCGCCGGCAGGGGGTAATGGCCGGTCCCGGCGCGCGGCGCCGGGCGGCCCGCGGACGTCGAGCCGAAAGCTCGCCGTCCGTGCCAGCGAACAGCTGAGGAGTCATCGTGGGCAAGAACGTCGCCGTCTTCGTGGACGTCGCGAACATCTTCTACGCGGCCAAGGCGGCCGGCGTGGACATCGACTACGTCCTGCTGCTGAAGGCGGCCACGGCCGGGCGCGATCTCGTCCGGGCGTACGCCTACACCGGCCTGGACCCGGACAACGAGAACCAGCGCAACTTCCATTCGTTCCTGTCGCGCCACGACTTCCGCGTCGTGAGCAAGGACATCCGGAAGTACGGCGACGGCAAGGTCAAGGCGAACCTCGACATCGAGCTCGTCGTCGACATGATGAAGACCGCCCGGAACCTCGACGTCGCCGTCGTCGTCTCCGGCGACGGCGATTTCGCCCCGGCCATTCGCGCCGTCCAGGAGATGGGCGTGCGCGTCGAGGTGATCAGCTTCCGGGGCAACACCAGCTCGGACCTGATGGACGTCGCCGACAAGTTCACCGACATCACCCAGCTTGCCAAGGTCGAGAAGGGCTCCACCGTCTCCGGTCGCCGCGTCGCGACGGACGAGGAGGAGGACCTCTCGATGACCGAGGTGCCCGACAAGCTCTCCGAGGGAACGGGGCGTGGTCGCGGCCGACGCCCACGCGTGGACCGCGAACCGATTGCCGCGACACGCACCGGCGTCGAGCGGGCGGCCCGTCCGTCGCGCGCCCGCCGGCCGGCGGCCGTCATCGCGGCCGAGCTGGTCCCCGAGGAGCAGATGGACGACCAGGGCGTGATCATCGCGCTCCCCGGCGAGAAGCTTTCGAAGGCCCGCATCGTGCTTCCTCCCGTCGTTGCTCCAAGCGAGACGGGCGAACCGGAGGACGTCGAGGCCCTCGAGGTCGTGGAGGCCGGCGAGGTCGCCGCGGTGCTCGAGGCCGGCGGCGAGGGCGAGGGCGAGGCGCCGC
>JARLHH010000366.1 GCA_031292335.1 Candidatus Limnocylindrales bacterium
CCAGCAGGTCTACTTCCACCGGGCGGTTCGCGGAATCGACCTCGATCTCGCGACGGTCTTCGCGACGTCGATCGCGGCGCTCTTCGGCGAGGGCTCGCCGGCGGAGGACCTGGCCGGCTTCGCCGACCTCGACGAGTACGCACTGCTCCACCGTGCGGCCCGGTGGGCCCGGGGGCTCGAGGTGACATCGGCGCCCCGACCGGGCGATGGATGCGTGACCCAGGCGGTCGCCGCGACCTGGGCCCGGATCCTCCTCCGCCGGCCGCGGTGGCACGCCGAGGCCGAGGTGCGGGCCGAGTTCGAGGGGGGGCCGCCGCCGGCCGATGCGGTCGCAACGCTGGGCGAGGCCGTCCCCGGTCGCGTTGCGATCGACCTGGCCATCGTCGACGCGCGACCCAGCGGTGACGAGGCCAACGCCAGGCTGGCGATCGCGGGACGGGAGGGACGCCCGTCGCAGCCCCTTTCCGCCTGGCTGGACCGGCTGCCCGCGTTCGCCCTGATCGGCCGGCGCTACGTCCGGACCGACGCCGAATGAGGTACCTGGACGTCGACGGTGTTCGCGTCTCGGCGATCGGGCTGGGTACCTGGCAGTTCGGGTCGCGCGAGTGGGGCTACGGCGCCGCGTACGCGGCCCATGTCGCGCCCGCGCTCGTCCGGCGCGCACTGGAGCTCGGCATCACGCTGATCGACAGCGCCGAGGTGTACGGCTTCGGCGAATCGGAGCGGATCGTGGCGCGCGGCCTGGCTGCCGCCGGTCCGGACCTGGCCGCCGGCGCGTTCGTCGCCACCAAGCTGCTGCCGATCCTGCCGCTGCCGTCGATCGTGGCGGCGCGGGCGGCGGGCAGCCGGGATCGCCTCGAGGTCGCCTCGATCGACCTCTACCAGCTCCACTGGCCGAACCCGATCGTGCCGGCCCGGACCCAGGTGGTGGGTCTTCGCCGCGTCCTCGACGCCGGGATCGCGCGCCACGTCGGGGTGAGCAACCACGGCCTGGGACGCTGGCGGGCGCTGGAGTCGGCGCTTCGGCGGCCGATCATCTCGAACCAGGTCCGCTTCAGCCTGACGAGCCCGGCGCCGCGCTGGGACCTGGTCCCGTACGCGGCCGAGCGCTCGCGGCTGGTCATCGCCTACAGCCCGCTCGCCCAGGGCCTGCTTGCCGCCGACCAGCGCTCGGCGGTGAGTCGAACGGGCATCCGCGGCATGCGCACCACGCTCCGCGACGCCGCGCTGCGGCGCGCGGGACCGCTCCTGGCAGCCGTCCGCGAGATTGCCTCGGCCCACGACGCCACGCACGCCCAGGTCGCCCTCGCGTGGGTGATCTCGCATCCGAACACCGCCGCGATCCCGGGTGCCCGCACGCTGGAGCAGCTGGAGGAGAACGCGGCGGCCGCGGACCTGGTCCTGGCGCCCGAGGAGCTGGCCTGGCTGACCGCGGAGGCCGAGCGCTTCGACGCGGCCGGGCGACTCTGACGCGCGGGGCCGCGCGACACGACATGGCGCTCCGGATCCCCGCCCGAGCCGCAGTCACGGTCTGCCCATGACGGCCGAGCAGGCGCACGCGCTCGCCTCCGAGCTGCTCGTGTGGGCCGTCCTGCTGGGCGGATTCGGGATCCTGCTCGTCTTCCATCTCGCCGATGGACGGCGCCGGCGGCGGCGGGTCACCGAGATCTGCGCTGCCGGCGAGTTCGGGCCGCGGGCCGAGGCCGTGCGGGAGATCGTGGCGCGGGCCGGCGCGCTGGACGCGGCCGAGGC
>JARLHH010000067.1 GCA_031292335.1 Candidatus Limnocylindrales bacterium
AGTGGGGACCCGGCGGCGTCGAACCGGACCGCGAAGGCTGCTTCACCGACGCGTCCGGCCATGCGAACGTCATCGCACTGTGCGGCGACGGGGCGTCCATCGCCATCGTCGGCAAGACGGCCGACCTCGCCGCCCTGGCGGCGTGGGCCGACCGGTTCCCGGCGGCGGCCACCAGCGCCGGCCGCGTTTCCACGCCATCACCGCCCGGAATCTGTTACGGGGGCTGGGGTCCGTGAGGCGACCGGACCAATGCCGGCGGGACGGGCCAACACCCTGAACCCGTCGTGGATCAGGGCGCGGGCTCGGTGTGTGCAACACCGGCAGCCACGCCGCCGGTCCCGTGCCTGTCCCTGGATGGGAGGCCCACGAGGGCGAGGCCCGCCGCCGCCAGGCCGACGGCGGCCCCCGCGACGAACGCCTGCTGCATGCCGTGGCAGAACGCGTCCAGGGCGCGACTGCTGGCGAGCGCGGCTGCCTGGGGGCCGAGCAGCTGTCCGGCCAGCGTGCCGATCGAGCTCCCCTGGCCGAGCACGACGAGCGGCGCCAGCGCCCGGGCGCGAGCCTCGATCGCCGCCGGCAAACCGGCGGCAAAGGTCGTCCAGTCGTTCCGGGCCACGGTCGCTCCGATCGACCCGAGAACGGCCACGCCGAGCGCGGTCCCGAGCTGACGCGCCGTGTTGAGCACCCCTGACGCGACGCCTGCCTTGGCCTCATCGACGTCCGCGACCACGGTCGCCGCCAGCACCGGCATGGCGAGGGCCGAGCCGACGCCGAAGACGACAAGCCACGGCCATATGGCCGAGTACGGCGAGCGGGCGTCGAGCAGGGAGAGTCCGAAGATCGCCAGCGCGCAGAGCAGCAGCCCGGCCACCACGAAGAGCCGCGGGCCGAACCGTCCGCTGAAGCGCCCGGAGAGTGGCGCCACCACCACGATCATCGTGGTGAGCGGGAGCGAGCGAACGCCGGTGTCGATGGCCGAGTAGCCCTGCACGTTCTGCATGAACAGGGTCAGGAAGTAGATGGTGCCGAGAAGGGCGAAGCCGAGGGCGAGCATGACGGCGTTCGCCGCGCTGAACCGAAGGCTGCGGAAGAAGCCGAGCGGGAGCATCGGCTCCGGCGTCCGCGCCTCCCAGGCGAAGAACGCCACGAGCAGCGCGCTCCCGAGCGCCAGGCGGACGAGCACGTCGCTCGAGCCCCAGTCGTGGGAGCTCGTGTCGATCAGGCCCCACACCAAGGAAAAGAGGCCGGCCGTCGCGAGCGCCGTCCCCGGGATGTCGAGGGCTCGGGTCGTTGGGTCGCTCGACTCGGGGACCACGATCCAGCTCACGAGGATGGCCAGGAGCCCGATCGGGACGTTGATCCAGAACACGCTGGCCCAACCCGCGCGGTCGACGAGCACGCCGCCGACGAGGGGACCGATGGCAAGCCCGAACGCGGAGGCGCCCGCCCAGATGCCGAGCGCCATCGGCAGCCTGGCCTTCGGAAAGGCAGCCACGATGATCGACAGCGAGAGAGGCCCCATCAGGGCTCCGCCGACGCCCTGGACGGCGCGACTCGCCACGAGCTCGGCATCGGTCTGCGATAGGGCGCAGGCCGCCGAGCTCACGGTGAATATCGCCAGCCCGAGAAGGAACAGCCGACGCCTTCCGAACCGGTCCCCGAGCTTGCCTCCTAGGAGCGTGAGTGACGCAAGAGCCAGCGAGAACGCGTTGACCGTCCACTCGAGGGACTGCTCGCTGGCGTTGAGGCTGCGCCCGATCGACGGCAGCGCGACGGTGATCACCGTCATGTCGAGCATCACCATGAACAGGGCGAAGACCATCGCGCCCAGGATCAGCCACTGCCGGTTCACGCGGTTCACGGGTGCTTCCCTTCGGGGGCGCGAAGCATGATCAGGAGCGAGTCGACGACCGGAGCGAGCTCGGCTGCCGCGGCCTCGTCGCCGTCGAGCGCGGAGTGGAAGCCGAAGAGGAGCGAGATCGCGAAGACGATCTGGGCGACGTCGGCGGGGACCAGGTCGGGTCGGACCGAGCC
This sequence comes from Candidatus Limnocylindrales bacterium, assembly GCA_031292335.1. Classification (GTDB taxonomy): domain Bacteria; phylum Chloroflexota; class Limnocylindria; order Limnocylindrales; family CSP1-4; genus CTSoil-043. Next base: position 2,035 of record JARLHH010000067.1, read on the forward strand.
GCTCGCCTGGCCCGCGGCCACCGCCTCCGCGGCGCTGTCGAGGAACGCCCGGAGGCCGCTCCCTGCGTCGCCTAGATCCACCTCGTCGGACAGCGCCAGGGCAACGGTGCGAAGCCGGCTCAGCTCGCCGAGCGATGGATTGGGAAGCAGCGACCTGGCCCGTTCCGCAAACGCCTCGAATGGGTCTCGGCCGGGGGGCAACGGCGCCTGGAGCGTCGCCACGAGCTGCGCCCCCGTCGCATGGATCGCCGCCACGAGCAGCGCCTGCTTCGACCCGAAGTGCTTGAAGAGAGTGGGCTCCGAGCATCCCGCCGCGGCGGCAATCTCGGCCGTCGTGGTGGCGTGGTAGCCGCGGCGCGCAAAGGCAGCGCGCGCGGCGCTGAGCAGCCGCTCACGAGTCTCCGCTCCGGATCTTCTCGCCTCGTCCGCCACGGGTCCGACCCCCTGGTCCTGGTTTCGTGGCGCAGAGTTTAGTGATGACTCACCAAACCGGCAAGGACACCCTTGCGGCCGCGCCAGTACGCGTGGGAGCCGAGGGATGACGCGCCGTCATGACACAGCGATCGCCGGGCGACACAGTGGGGCTGCGCCCGCGAAGTCAGTCACACGGAAGGAACGCGCCCAATGGGCTTCATCGCCTGGATCGTCGTCGGCGCGATCGCCGGCTTCCTGGCCAGCCACTTCATGCGTGCCCGCGAGAGCCTGCTGATGATGATCGTCCTCGGCATCGTCGGCGGACTCGTGGGCGGATTCGTCGCCACCAGCGTCCTCAAGATGGGCACGGTCGACGGGATCAACGTCGAGAGCATCGTGATCGCCACGCTCGGCGCGATCGCGGTCATCTTCGTCGTCCACCTCGCGACCGGTTCGCGCGGTCTTCTCAGTCGCAGGTGAGGAGACGCACGGCTGACCCGCGCCGTCGTGGCCGACCTCCGGGTCATCGGCGATGATCGAGATCACGGCCGTCTTCGGCGGGACGCGCGTCAGTACATTCGGCGCACACGGGGTCGGCGGCACACAACGATGACCGCCAAGGCCAGCACCATCCAAGTCCGGCCCGGACCTTATGGAGTGGCCGCCACGATGATGATCTTGGCCGGGATTGCCAAGGCTCGAAGGAGCGCCAAGCCGGATCCGACATCGAGCGGCGTCGGGCCGCCCGTCGGGGCCACATCGAGCATCGATGCCCGTCCCGGGTCGGCATAGAGAACGACGCTGAGCGAGGTGTCGTGGGCGCGCGAGACCCACACGCAGCCATCCGCGGTCGGAGCGGCAGCGCGCAGCCGGACCGCCACCCCGTTGGTCCAGTCGTACATCCGCGAGGTGGACTCGATGAGGCGTGCCCTCGAGACGCCAATCGCGTGCAGACCAGATGTGGTCAGATCGACGAGGCTGAGGTCTCGAACAGTGACCACTGGCGCCAGGACCCGGTCGATGTACTGGTTGGGCATGACCCGCGGGGCGGCGTGTGATGGCCGAATGTCGTGGAACACGGACTCGAAGATTGCGCCGGGCTCGCTCGTCGCGCCGTACCAGGCGGGCACCATCGCGCCGACCGCGTCCAGGACCGGCGAGAAGCGGTTCTGCCTCGCGGAGGAAGAGAAGGCCAGCCCCGTGTCGTCGCGCGAAACTCGCCAAAGCGGCGTGCCAGCGGACAGGGTGGTCAGGATCGGGGAATCTGGAGACCGCTTCTTGAGCGTGGCGGCCACGTACGGTCAGTCCTCGGACAGCGACGCCTGATAGGCGGCGGCCGCGACGACTTGGTCCGGGTCTGACTCGAGCAAGTCGACTGGTCGCGCACCTTCAAGGAACCCGTTGGAGCCCGTGAACCAGAGAAGCAGTTCCCAGCCTCGAACCTGCCCCTTCAGGGCTGCGAGGATCCGGCTGATCACAGGCCGAGGGGCACCGCGGACGAACTGGAAGGCTGGAAAGACCCGGCCAGCTGGAGTCTCCACCGCAAACACGCGGCCCGCGCTGACCCACCGACTCGTCGTGGTGTGTGGATTGGCTGTATCAGAGCCTCGCTCCTCGGCCAATTGGGCACTATTGAGCGCGCCAAACTCACGAAGCGCCTCGGCACGGGCGACGCCGTTCCAATGAAGTTGCGTAAGTGCGTCGCCGCTGAGAACCTCGATGGGCGGGAGGATCCCATCCAGGACCGCGCCTTCGCGCTCCGCCTCGTCGCGCATGCCTCGCAATCGAATGGCGATCAAGCGAATGAGCCGTGCTCCGCCCGGGAGACCCTGAAGAGCGATCGCCATCTCCGACATGCCGGCTACAACTTCAGCCGGACCGACGATGTTCAGTGATGCGCGGTCGGCGCCAGAGGACGCGATCGTGACTGTCTCTGCCACGTCAGGCCTCCGTTAGTCACGTAACTATGTGCTTGCACACTTGTCCCAGTTACAGTAGCAATCCGACAGCTTGCCTGTCAACCTCCCGCATGCCGCATGGCGCTCCGCAGGTCGCCTCAAGAACGTCTACCGGTCGCCGGGCGTCAGTACCCAGGCTGTTCCACAAGCACGGTGGCTGGTGTGCGTCGGTCGGCGCCCCGCCTACGCCAGCCGCCGCGCCAGCTCCGGCGGTGCGATCACGACGAGCTCGGTCGTGGCCCGGGTCAGCCCGACGTAGCTCGACGAGCGTTCGGTTGCCCGCGCGTGGGAGCCGAAGAAGGACCTTGCGCTCCTCGCCCTCGAGGTGGCGGGGCTCGCCGATGCCTTCGACGTCGTCGTGTCGGCCGAGGAGGTCGAGCGCGCAAAGCCGGCACCGGACGTGTACCTCCGCGCGGGCGCGGCCCTCCGCGTGGCACCAGGTGAGGCGGTGGCCCTCGAGGACTCCTCATCGGGAATGGCGGCGGCTCATGCCGGGGGAATGCTTGTGCAGGGCGGCCAGCGCGTTCATCGAGGAAGCGTCATGCCAGGCGTGTCCGCCGAAGGCAAGCGGGTTGGTCCCGGGGTATCGTCGCGTCAGTGTTGCCCCCAGCCTCGACGAAACGGGAAGGAGACGCCATGAGTTCACCGGTCATCCTGGCGCCCGGGTTCCGGCTCGGAGCGAGGGCGTGGGACGAGGTGGCAGAGAAGCCCGGCGCCGACGGCCATGACGTTGCGGCGCACGCAGCCGGGGCGTTGCGATGACCTCGCTCCTCGACGATGCGTTCGCCCACCACGTCTGGGCGACGGAACGTTTGATCGACGCCTGCGGCCAGCTGGCTTCCGACCAGCTGCAGGCCCCGGTGCCCGGCACGTACGGCCCGATCATGGCCACGCTCGCGCACCTGGTCTCGAGCGACGGCTGGTATCTCTCGTTCTTCCGCGAGCAGCCCGCGCCGATCGACGAGGAATCGAGCGTGACCCTCGCCGACCTGCGGGCGGCCATCGCGGCCAACGGCGCCGTCTGGCGCGACATCCTCGCCGGCGACCCGGACCCAGAGGCCGATCTCGTCGAGCGCGGCGATGGATGGGAGTTCCACCAGCCGGCCGGCCTGCGGCTGGCGCAGGCGATCCATCACGGCACGGATCACCGGAGCCAGGTCTGCACCGCCTTGACGAGTCATGGCATCGAGCCTCCCGAGATCGACCTGTGGGCCTACCGCGAGGCGACCCGCCGCACGAGGGCGATCGAGGGGTGACGATCCGCCTCTTCTACGACCGCTGGCCGCAGTACGAGCGGCGCCTCGTCGAATCGATCCGGGACCTCACGCCCGGGCAGCTGGCGCTCCGGGCCGCCCCCGAACACTGGCCCGTCTGGGCGATCGCCAGCCACGTGGCCGGCACGCGCGTCTATTGGCTCTGCCACGTCCTGGGCGAGCCGGGCGCCGAGACCACGCCGTTCGGGGACCCGGACGGCCTCGGCTGGGAGGACGACCTCGATCATCCACGCAGTGCGGCCGAGCTCGTTGGTGCGCTCGACGCGACGTTCGCGATCATCGACTCGGCCCTCGACCGATGGACGCCCCAGATGATGCACGACACCGTCGAGCGGTCGTACGGGGATGTGCGCCAGATCCACTCGCGGACGTCGATCCTCCAGCGGCTCCTGACGCACGAGGCGTACCACGGCGGCGAGCTGGCCATCGCCCTCGGCAGCCACCACCTGGATCCGACGTACATCTGGCGCGCGGACGACCCCCTCCAGTCCTGATGGCGCTCCGTTCGAGGCATGTGCCGGGCGTGGCACCGGCCCCGGCCCGGGATCGGGCGTCGCGAAGTCGCCTGGGCTTCGCTCCCTCCTTTCTGCACGAGCTCCGGCGGAAACGGCGTAGCTGGGAGTCACCGGTGTCACGACCGTGGCAGACTACGCGGCACTTGCACCGACAGAGGGGTCCAGGTGGCAAAAGGCCACATCGACGGTCCGGTATCTGAGCGTGCGTTCCTCGCACGGATCCCACCTGACGCACGGCGGCTCCTGCTTGGCGATGCGCGAACCATTCGCGCCGACGCCGCGGACGTGATCTTCGCCGCGACCAACCAGCCGCGCGTCGGGGTGCTCCTCGTCGGCCGGGCCCGTAGATACCTCGCCGCAGGCGACGGCCGCCAGGTCACGACGGGCTACCTGGGGCCCGGGGACCTCGTTGGGAATGGGGCCCTGTTCGGCGTCGGGCTCCTGGCCGTGGGGGCTCTCTCGGCCTGTGTCGTCGCAGAGTTCCAGGCCGAGCGATTCGTTCGTCTCACACGCGAGGACCGGTCAACCAGCGAGGCGTTCAGCGAGGCGACGACCGCGCTCGTCCGCGAGGGCCACGTTGGGCTCGCGCTCACCGCCTTCGGGACGATGCGCGAGCGGGTCGCCCACCACCTGGTCGCGCTCGCGGCCGAAGAGCCTCCTGCCGTCGCTCCCGTGATCCCCCTGACCCAGCAGCGGCTCGCCGACTGCGTCGGGACGGTACGCGAGGTTGTCGCCCGAACCCTGCGCGAGTTCCGTGCCGAAGGTCTTGTCGTGACCGCCGAAGGCCGGGTGGAAATCCTCGACGCCGCACGCCTCGCGCGGGTCGCGGTCGGTCGGTGGACGCGCGGGATCGATGCCAACCCGGCGGCGCGCCGACCGAGCACCGAGAGCCTCGACGCGAGCCCCCACGCGATCATCGGGGTGCAATCGTCCGGCTTGATCGTCTACGCGAACGCGCGTGCTGAGCGCCTCTTCGGCTGTGCCGTTGGAGAGCTCGTCGGGGGGATCATCGACCGACTCATCCCCTTGTCGGTGGCCGATCGCCACCACCAGGCGCTCGCCGCATACCTCGAGATGGATCGCTCCCCGCGACCGATGGCAGGCGGAGTTGAGATCCCCGCGGTCCGCCCTGACGGCAGCGACGTGCCGATAACGGGTCGACTCGCCGCGACGGATACCGCCTTCGGTCAGGTCGCGTTCGTGACGTTCACCGAGCGAGGCTACTCCCCGACGTAGCCGTGACCCGCGCCTCCGCCCGCTCGTCCAATGCATCAGCGGAGGCCACGCGGGAGGCGCCGCGACTCCGGACACGCATCTGTCGCCGGGCACGGGCGACGGCCGCCGCAAGCTCCACGGACGTAGCCGGCAGCCGGAGATCGACAATCCCCACCGAGACGGCCACCAGCCCAGCGGTCGACGATGGATTCGGGAGGCCGAGCGCCTCGACCTCGGCCTGAACCCGGTGGGCGACAGCGGCTTGTCCTGTCTTGTCGGCGGCGTCGAAGGCCAGGACGAACACGTCGGCGGCGTACGTGAACAGGTGGTCGGGGTCACGGATCGCGCGGCGCAACGCTGCCGCGACCTCCCGAGCCACCTGCTCCGCGGCCAGGGAGCCGAACAACTCGGTCATCGAGGAGAACTGGTCGATCCCGATGACCGCGAATGCGACCCGACCCTCTCCGCGTTGCGCGAGGTGCGCGAGGTATGTGTCGAGCGCCCGCCGCGTCTCGAGGCCGGTCGCGTTGTCCCGACGCGACGCGCTCTCGAGTGCACCGCGGAGCCGCCGGGCACGCGTGGCCTCCAGGTGGAGCTGCACCCGCCCGTTCCAGGCAAGCGGCTTGCCGACGATGGCGATGAGCCAGGCGAACGCGACGGCGCCAGCGAGCGCCGCCCGTTCGGTGGTCGAGGGGACAGCGAGCAGACCGGCGAGCGCGAAGAGGGTCGCGGCCGCCACGTATCCGTAGTGAACACGGGGCCGCCAGGGAAGCGCAAAGGCGACGACGGCGACCGCGATCGCCTCGTAGCTGATGACGGCAGCAGCCGTCGCCGGGTCGGCGAGCTGACCGAACAGCGACTGGGCGAGAGCGACCACACCTGCGAGGAGCCCAACGAGCTCGAGCAGGGCGAGCGAGCGAACTCGCCGGACGACGACGAGGAGGAGTGCCGACCAGGCGGCGAAGGCGAGCCCGGCCAGCACCGCGACCGCGCGATCGGTCGCGAGCGCGCCTGGCCCTCCCGTCGCGGCCCCAACGAGGGCAAACCCGAGCTCGATCGCCAGGAAGAACGTCAGGAAGAGGCGGATGGCGGCCCGGCGGCGGACTTCGAAGCGGCGGTCAGGTATCGACCGCGGCGCCAAGACGTAGCGGAGCCGCCGGCCGAGATGCAGCAGGCGCTCTCTCACCGTCGAGGTCCTCCGTCGCTCTGACCATTCGCTCGGGATCGCTCAGAGTCGTTCGACGACAAGGGTACGGTGTCGCGGGGGCGCGCGAACGGGCTCGATGGCCCTCGCCTTCTGGGCCGCTCCTCCGGACTCGTGGTGACACCCGTCGCTGCGCCGGGTCGACGAACGGGACGCTCCCCTGGCCAACTGTCCACGTTTGGGCTCAGAAGTCGACGTCAAGCGTGCCGGTCTCTGTCTTTGCGGCCGTGGAGCAGGCGTTGCCGGCGCCGTCCGTCGCGGTCGCGCTCGGCGTCCAGGCCATGTTCTTCGCCGTTGTGTTCGTCTTGACCGTCCCGCCCGTCAGACTTCCGAGCGTGATGGTGATTCTCGCGCCGCTCTCGACCATCGTCCCCGAATAGGTGGCGTTGGCCGTCACGTAGGCCGTTCCGAGGGCGACCGATCCGAGCGGGAGCTGGGCCGTGTTGGCGGGGTTGTAGATCGTGACCGTGTTGCCCGAGAGCGTGAGGCGGATGGTGACGGCGGTCGATGCGCCGGTCCAGCCGGCCAGGATCGACTCTGGGTCGATCTGCTTCGTGTACGTGTAGATGATCGTGTCGCCGGTGTCGGGCCTGCCCGCCGTGCCGCCGTTCGTGGTCTGGATGTCGGACCCGGCCGGTACCGTGGCATCGACCGTGACCGAGGTGGTGGTGGTCGCCACGTTCCCCCCGTTGTCCGTCGCCGTGATCTTGTACGTGTAGCCGCCGGCGGCCTTGTTGTCGGCGGTCTGCGCCGCGCTCCGGTAGTTGAACGAGACGCCCGTGACCGTGAAGCTGCCGGCGACGAGGGCCACGGCCGTGGCGCCCGCCTTGATCGAGCTCACGTCGGCGGTCACGGTCGCGACGCCGCTCGCGCTCGTGCCGGTGTCCACAACGTTCGCATAGACGTAGAAGGTGCCGGAGGGCTTGATCGACCCGGAGAGATACTGCCCCGTTCCGGTCGCCTTCGCGATGACGCTCCCATTGATCGTGGGCGGAGTCACATCGAACCTGGCGGCCGTGGTCATCGTGTTGCTGCCGACGGCGGTCGAAGCCGTGTACAGGGCGAGGCTCATCCCCGTACCCGTACCGACGAGGAGGCCGAGAAGCGCGGCGAGCGTGGCGACTCCGACGAGCGCCCGGCCGCCTAGCTGACCCATGGCAGAAGTCGAACCCGTCGTCGGCGGGGCGCCACCGCAGGCGCAGGCTCCGGCTCGGAGATGGCTGCTTCATCCTCGTCGAGCAGCCACAGGGCGGTGAACAGCGTGAGGGCCGCCAGGAGAACGGTGGCGAGGCCGGCCGGCATGGCGAGGCCCGCCATCAGGAACCCGACCAGCGGGAGTGTGAGCGCCACGCGGCCCATGACGTGGGAGACGGGCGTCAACGCCGGATCGACCGTCGCGTTGGCGTCTCCCTTTGTCTCGATGTACGGGACGCCGCCGACGGACACGAGCCGGGTGACGCGGTGCGAGAAGATCGCTCCATTGTCCAGGCGCATCGTGACGACATCCCCAACCTGGATGTCGCCTGCGGGCGCGGCGTCGAGCACGACTGCCGCACCCACCGGGATCGTCGGGGCCATCGAGCCGCTGCGGATGATGAGGACAGGGTGCCCCGACGCGGGAGCGACGTGGGCAAGCCCGGCGAGGGCCAGCGTTCCCAGGATCACGGCCGCCAGCAGCGCCTCGAGCACCCAGCGCGTGACACGCCACGCTCGGGTCATGCCCATCGGGACCACCCTGGAGGAGTCCAGCTCAAGGCCGGCCCGGTGCCAGGTTCCCATCGTGGGACCGCAAGCGACCGGGCCGGTATTGGTGCAGCCGTGAGCTACGGGTTGTTCGAGGTCTGCTCAGCGGCAAAGGTGAAGGTGTACGTGGACGTGGCGCCCTGGTACGCATTCGTCGTCGCGAGCGGCAGCGAGGCCTTGAAGCAGAGCGTCTCGCTCGTCGCGGCGGCGAGGGTCCGGTCGCCGGCCTGGTTGCCCTGGGTCGGGTCGCCGACCATGTTCACGCCGGCCGTCGGGACGACGGCGCTGAAGAGCGTGTTGCCCGTCATGAGGGTGCAGCTCGAGCCGGCGTTGCCGTCGGGCTGCTTGACCGTGACGAGGAGCTGGGTGTTGAGGTGCTTGCTGTCGGCATCGGTGGACGTGCCGGAGATCGCGTACCGAAGCGCTCCGGTCCCTGTGTTGCTGATGGTGACGGCCTGTCCCGGGACGCCGGTCGGAACCGAATCGCCCGGCATCATGTTCGCCGACGTGAGAATCGCGGTCGCGGGTACGACTCCGAGCACGATGGTGCCGGTCGTGAACGCGTTCGCGCCAACGGCCTGGGTGCTCGTGAAGATCGCGAGGGAGAACGACGCCGCGCCGATCGTCGCTGCAGCGGCAACGACAAGGACGAGGCCCACGAGCCGGTGGCGGCGGCGACGGGTCGGTACACCCGTGGCTGCCGGGCGAACCTGGTCGGTGAGAGTCGTGTCCATGCTTCCTGCTCTCCTTGGGCCTTCGCGGGCCGAGCCAATTCAATCGCGAACCCGACCCGCCGCACTTCGGCGTGCAGGCGCTGGCTGCAGCAGGAATTGAAAGGTGCGCGGCGCACCGGAACCATCTGACGATGGGGGGCACTGCGCTGTCCAGTGGTCTGTGACGCTGATCACACCA
>JARLHH010000367.1 GCA_031292335.1 Candidatus Limnocylindrales bacterium
CGGCCCGGTGGGCGGCACGTCCCGTCCGCGCGGCGCGGCCTCCTGCCCACCCGGTGCGGCCGGTTCGGGTCGCGGGTCCGGCGGTTCGGGTCGCGGGTCCGGCGGCCCGGGCGCGGGCTCGCCCGGCGAGCCCATGGGCAAACCGCTCTCGCCGCCGGTCGTGTTCTGGCTCAGGGCCCACCTCCGCCGCGTGGATCGTGCCCGTCGATGATACCCCGGCCCGCCGGCGTCCGACCGGGCGACGACGCCGCCCGCGCGCTCAGCTGATCGTCAGCACCGGCTGCTGGCGGGCGGCCCGGACGCTCATCCGGGCTGCCACGGTCCTGGCGAGGGCGGTGAATGCCTGCGCCGCCGGGCCCGGCTCGCGCTGGGCGACCGCGGGGATCCCGGCATCGCCACCCTGGCGAACCGTGATGTCCAGCGGGACGCCGCCCAGGAACTCGATGTCGTGCTCGCGCGCGAACCGCTCCCCGCCGCCGCGGCCGAAGATCTCGGTGGCCTCGCCGCAGTGCGGGCAGACGAAGGCGCTCATGTTCTCCACAAGGCCGATGACCGGCACGCTCATCCGGGAGAACATCGCGAGCGCCTTCTCCACGTCGACGATCGCCACCTGCTGGGGGGTCGTCACGAGCACCGAACCCGAGATCGGAACGGACTGTGCCAGCGTCAGCTGGGCGTCGGACGTGCCGGGCGGAAGGTCCACGACAAGGTAGTCCAGGTCGCCCCAGGCGACGTCGCGCAGGAACTGCTGGATCGCCCCGCCGACCAGGGGCCCGCGCCAGACGATCGGCTGGCCGTCGGGGACGAAGAAGGCGATCGAGATCACCTTCACCCGGTAGCGCTCCAGGGGCAGGATCTTGTTGTCCGCGTTCGCCTTCGGCATGCCCTCGAGGCCCATCATCAGGGGGATGTTCGGGCCGGTGATGTCCGCGTCCAGGAGTCCCACCGATGCGCCCGCCTGGGCCAGCGCGACCGCCAGGTTCGCGCTCACCGTGCTCTTGCCGACGCCGCCCTTCCCGGACGCGACCGCGATGATGTTCTTGACCCCGTCCAGCGCCGGGGATCCGCCCGCGGGCGCGGCCCGGCGGACCATGGCGCCCCAGGTGATCCGCGCCTCGTTGACACCGATCGCCGCCAGGGCAGACCGCGCGTTCCGCTCGATCTCGTCCTTGAGGGGACAGGCGGGCGTGGTCAGCTCGATCGTGAGGGCCACGTCGGGGCCGTCGATGGCGATCGCCTTGACCATGTTGAGCGTCACCAGGTCACGGCCGAGCTCGGGCTCCTGGACGGTGCGCAGGGCGTCGAGGATCGCCCCTTCGGTGAGCGTCGTCATGGGCGGGTTGGTCCTTCACGGGGCGCCGGCCGGCGCGGGTTCCAGGCCACGCAACGGGGCGCCGGACCATCGCATCCTACCCTGCCCTACGCGACCCTGCCCCCGCCGGCAGGCCCGCGGCCCTCGCGACGGGGGCGACCGACGGGGGCCGACGCGCCGTGCCCGAACGTTGACGCACCATTCGTCCGACAATACGATCCGGGAGGACGTCCCGGGTTCGGCACCGAGCACGAGGAGCATCGCCATGGTCGACACGGCACCCGCGCGAGCGACCACTGCCCTCCCGGACCGGGGGGTGGTGCCGGCCGTCTGGTCTCGCATCACGAACCTGACGGTCGAGCGGGGCGAGGGCAGCTGGCTCGTGACGACCGACGGTGAGCGCTACCTCGACTACAGCTCCGGCATCGGCGTGACGAACACCGGCCACGCCCATCCGCGCGTCGTGGCCGCCGTGCAGGCGCAGGCGGCCAAGCTCCTCCACGGCCAGCAGAACATCGTCTATCACGAGCCCGGCCTGCGCCTGTACGACCGGCTGCGGACGCTCCTGCCCGGCGGGCCGTGGCAGGCCTTCCTGTCGAACTCGGGCGCGGAGGCCGTGGAGGCCGCGGTCAAGCTGGCCCGCGCCGCCACCCGCCGGCCGGTCATCCTCGTCTTCCGGGGCGGCTATCACGGGAGAACTGCCCAGACGATGGCACTGACGACGGCCAAGAGCGTCTACCGTGCCGACTTCGAGCCGCTCCCCGGGTCCGTCTACGCGACCGCGTACCCGAACTGCTACCGGGCCCCCGGCGGCGGACACCCGGCCGATGCCGCCTGCACCTGTGACTGGGAAGCGGAGCTCGACCTGACGCTCCACACCCTGACCTACCCCGAGCACGTCGCGGCGATCCTGGTGGAGCCGGTCCTGGGGGAGGGCGGCTACATCGTGCCGCCACCGGGCTTCCTGCCACGCCTGCGCGAGATCACCCGGCAGCACGGGATCCTGCTGGTCGCCGACGAGGTCCAGACGGGGTTCGGCCGCACCGGGGAGCTGTTCGCGGTCCGCCACTGGGACGTCGAGCCGGACATCCTCGTCTTCGCCAAGGGCATCGCATCCGGGCTGCCGCTCTCCGGGATCATCGCGCGGGCCGACCTCATGGCCAGGTGGCGGCCGGGGGCGCATGGCGGCACGTTCGGTGGCAACGTCGTTGCCTGCGCCGCCGCGAACGCGACGCTCGACGTGATCGAGGACGAAGGGCTCGTGGCCAACGCCCGGGACCGCGGCGGACAGCTCCTCGCGGGCCTGCGCGGACTGGCCGCCGGACGGCCCGCGATCGGCGACGTCCGCGGCCTCGGGTGCATGGTCGCGATGGAGTTCGTGAAGCCGGGCGTGGGCGACGGGCGAGCTCCCAACCCCGAGCTGACCGGGCGGGTGATCGCCGAGGCGCTGGACCGCCGGCTCATCGTCCTGTCTGCCGGTCCCTACGCCCAGGTCACCCGGATCATCCCGCCCCTCGTCACCACCGCCGCGGAGGTGGACACCGCGATCGGGGTGCTGGGCGAGAGCCTGGCCGCCGCCGGAGCGTGATCCTGGGCACGGGCCGCCGCGGGCAGGGGCGGCCCGGCGGGTAGGCCGGCCCGTCCGATCAGGCAGCGCCCGTCAGGCGCCGCCCGTCAGCCGTCGCAGCAGCTCGTCGTGGAGGTGGCCGTTCGAGCCGACGAACGATGGCGCGTCGATCGTTCGGGCGCCGGTCACGTCCGTGACCCGGCCGCCCGCCTCCTCGATCAGGACCAGCGGCGCGGCGACGTCCCAGGCGTGCATCCCCGACTCGATCATCGCCTCGGCCGCCCCTTCCGCCACCAGCGCGTAGCCCCAGAAGTCGCCGAAGCCGCGATCGCGCCACGAGGCGGCGATCGTCGCGTCGAAGCCGGGCATGAGGCCCGATTCGACGTTCTCACGCCGGCTCCCGTAGAGGAGCTGCGCGTCGCCGAGGGCGGTCAGCGACGACGTGCGGAGCGCGCGGCTGGCACCGTCGCGCCCGATCGCCCAGGCTCCCAGGCCACGTGCGGCGTGCCACCGCTCGCCGAGCGCCGGCGCGCTGAGGATGCCCACCTGGAGCTCGCCGTCCACCTCGACCGCGAGCAGGGTGCCGAAGAGCGGAACGCCCCGCATGTAGTTGTGGGTGCCGTCGATCGGGTCGATGTACCAGCGGACCCGCGCGCCGCCGGCCTCGACGCCGTATTCCTCGCCCACCAGGCCGTGGTCCGGGTGCGCGGCCAGGATCCGGGCGCGGATCAGCCGCTCGATGGCCCGGTCCGCCTCGGTGACGAACGTGCGGTCGGGCTTCGTCGCGGTGGGAACATCCCGCCGGAACCAGCGCAGCGCGATCTCGTCGGCGGCGCCGCAGAGCTCCAGGCCCAGGTCCAGCCACGCCCGCAGGTCCGTCTCGGGGGCGCGCCGGCGCGAGGCGCTCCACTCGGGTCCGAAGCCGGGAGCAGCGCCGGCGTGCTCGGTCATGCGTGCCTCGCGGTGTGCCCGCCCGTCGGGCGAGCGGCCTGATCGACAGAGCCGGCCCGGGGCGGCCCGGCGGCCCCGGCCGGCCCGCGCCGCGTCAGCGCGCCGCCGCCAGCGCCCCGACCCCGCCCCCCCCCCCCCCGGCCGCCGCCCCCCCCGGGGCCGGCTCTGTCGATCAGGCCGCTCGCCCGACGGGCGGGCACACCGCGAGGCACGC
>JARLHH010000368.1 GCA_031292335.1 Candidatus Limnocylindrales bacterium
CGACCTGCCGTCCGCGCAGCCCGACGTGGTGATGGATGAGCTGGAGAACATCCTGGCGATCCCCCGCGAGGAGGTGCTCCTGGCGTCCGCGAAGGAGGGGACGGGGATCATGGAGATCCTGGAGGCGATCGTCGCCCGCGTTCCGCCCCCGAAAGGGAACCCGCGCGCGCCCCTTCGCGGGCTCGTGTTCGACTCCCACTACGACCAGTACAAGGGCGTGGTGACCTACGTCCGCCTGGCCGCGGGGACGATCCACGAGCACGCGCGGATCCGGCTGATGGGCTCCGGCGCGGAGGCCGAGATCCTCGAGCTGGGCGTCTTCCGCCCGCAGCTCGTCCCGGTTCGGGAGCTCTCCGCCGGCGAGGTCGGCTACATCGCCACCGGGCTCAAGAGCGTCCGGGACGCGCAGGTGGGCGACACGGTCACCGATGCCGCGATCCCGGCGTCCGCGCCGCTGCCCGGCTACCTGCCCGCCAAGAGCCTCGTCTTCGCGGGGATCTACCCGATCTTGGGCGAGGACTACCCGCAGCTTCGCGACGCGATGGAGAAGCTGCACCTCAACGACGCGAGCTTCACGTTCGAGGCGGAGAGCTCGATCGCCCTGGGCTTCGGCTTCCGCTGCGGGTTCCTGGGCCTCCTCCACATGGAGATCGTCCAGGAGCGCCTGGAGCGCGAGTTCTCGCTGGAGCTGATCGCGTCGGCGCCGTCGGTGGAGTATCGCGTCACGCCCGTGGGGGGCGGGCCGGTCCTGGCCGTGGACAACCCGGCCCTGATGCCCTCGGCGGGCGAGATCGAGATCATCGAGGAGCCCTGGGTGAAGCTCTCCGTGATCACGCCGTCGACCTACATCGGCCCGCTCATGGAGCTCTCCACGAATCGCCGCGGCACGTTCACGAGCATGGAGTATCTCGACCCGACGCGCGTCCTGCTCGCCTTCGAGATGCCGCTCGCGGAGCTGATCATCGACTACTTCGACCAGCTGAAGAGCCGCAGCCAGGGCTACGCGTCGATGGACTACGAGGAGATCGGCTACCGCCCGGCTCGGCTCGTCAAGCTCGACGTGCTCGTGAACGGCGAGCCGGTGGACGCGCTGTCGCTCATCGTGCACCGGGACAAGGCGCAGACCGCCGGCCGGCAGCTCACCGAGAAGCTCAAGGAGCTCATCCCGCGCCAGATGTTCGAAGTGCCGGTGCAGGCGGCCATCGGCTCCACCGTGGTTGCGCGGGAGACCATCCGGGCGATGCGCAAGAACGTCCTGGCCAAGTGCTACGGTGGCGACATCACGCGCAAGCGGAAGCTGCTCGAGAAGCAGAAGGAGGGCAAGCAGCGGATGAAGCGCGTCGGCTCGGTCGAGATCCCGCAGGAGGCCTTCCTCGCCGTCCTGCGCATGGGCGAGACCGGCTAGGCGCCGCGACCGTCCGTGGAGGCGCTGCTCCGGGACCTGGTCACGGTGGGCCTGACCGGCCTCCTGTGCCTCCTGCGCCTGGAGGCGGCCACCTTCGGCGCCGCCGAGTACGACGAGCCGGCGTCCGACGACCGCCCGGCCGGTGTCCGGACGCGACTGGCCTGGTACCTGCTCGGGCTGGGCCTGGTCGTGGCCGTGCTGCTCGTCCACCCGGCGCCTGCCTCCGAGCTCGAGCTGGGCCTGGGCGACCGCGGAGGTGCCCTTCTCGGCGGGTTCGGCCTGGGCGCGATCGGGACCGCGCTCGCCGCCTCCGTCGCCTGGCTCCGGTATGCCCGTCTCCGCATGCCACCCCTCTGGTCCTACCCCGGCGCCGTCCTGAACGCGATCGGGACGGCCTTCATCGACGAGGCGACGTTTCGCGGCCTCGTGCTCGGCTTCCTGCTCCTGGCCGGCGTCCCCTCGGACCTGGCGATCGTCATGCAGGCGTTGCTGTACGTGCTGGCGACCCGGACCGGCGCTCCCGGTCGCAGTCGGTACGCCTTCGGAATGGCCTTCTTCTTCGGCCTCGCGGGCGGCTGGGTGACCACCCTGACCGGTGGGATCGGCGCGGCGTTCCTCGGGCACGCCGTCACACGGATCGCGGTCTTCGTGTGCACCGGCCACGCCGGGCAGCCGGCCCTTCCGGGCCACGAAGCAGAGGACTCCTGGGAGTACCGGCGCTCACCCGAAGGGTGGCGCCAGGCGGAGCCCCCCGGCGAGGGGGCGCAGACGGACCGATGACAGCCCCCGGCGCGCCGGCGCCCGCGGCACCGGTCGCGCTGTACGTCCACGTCCCGTTCTGCCGCTCGCTCTGCCCGTACTGCGACTTCGTGGTCGTGGCGGGGGCCGCCGCCTCCGGTCCGCGAAGTCGCGTGGCTCGCTTCCGGCGCGCCGTCGCCGTCGAGCTGGCTCTCGTCGCTGATGTGCTCGACGCGGCCTTCGACGAGCCGGGCACCCCGTCGCACCCCGCCCTCGAGACGATCTACCTCGGTGGCGGCACGCCGTCGCTGCTCCCCGCCGAGGCGGTCGCGGAGCTGCTCGGGATCGTCGAACGTCGCTTCGGGATCGCGCCCGGTGCCGAGGTGACCCTGGAGGCGAACCCCGGACCCGACGATCGGGGCGACCTCGCCGCCATGGCGCGGGCAGGGATCACGCGGATCTCGATCGGGGCACAGAGCCTCCAGGCCGGCGAGCTCCGGTCGCTCGGCCGGCGTCACCACCCGTCCGACATCGCCGACACCGTGGTGGCCGCCCGCGCCGCGGGCATCGCGAGCGTGAGCCTCGACCTGCTCTACGACGTGCCGGGCCAGACGCTCGCGAGCTGGTCGGAGACGCTCGAGCACACCCTGGCGCTGGAGCCCGACCACATCTCGGCCTATGCCCTCACCCTGGACGACCCGGACGCCGAGGGACTCACAGGCCAGTCCGGCGATCATCTCCCGACGACCCCGGGTGCGCGGCGGTGGCGTGACGCCGCGCGCAAGGCCCAGGACGAGGACCGGGCCGCCGGTGCCTACGGCCTCGCCGATGCGCTGCTCGAGGCCAACGGGTACGCCTGGTACGAGCTCTCGAACTGGGCTCGCCCCGGCCACCAGAGCAGGCACAACCTGGCCTACTGGGAACGCCGGCCGTACGCCGCGATCGGGCCGGGGGCCCACTCGTTCGACGGCGCGACACGGCACTGGAATGCCGCTCCTCTCGAGGCGTGGATGGACTCGCTGGATCCGCGATCCGCCGGCGCCGTCCCGATGCTCCCGCCCGGTGGCGGCGAGGTCATCGACGCGGCGGCCGCCGAGGCCGAGCGCCTGTTCCTCGGCCTCCGGCTCGCGCGCGGCATCCCGCGCGACGCCGCGCTGGGCCGGATCGACGAGCTCGCCTGGGCGGCCGAGAACGGCCTGATCGAGGACGCCCCCGGAGAGCGGGTCCGCCTCACGCTCCGTGGGCGGCTGCTCTCCAACGAGCTGTTCGCGCGCCTCGTCTGACGGGGCGTCAGCCTGGCGGGCGACTGTGGTCCCCCTCGGGTCGAGCGTCGAACCGCGGCGCCGGCCGCACGGCCGCCCGTCGATTGACACCCGCGCGGCCGGGCTGCTACGATCCGGCAGAGAGGTTGGCACTCTATGGATGAGAGTGCTAACATCATTTGGCACTCCATCAGCGAGAGTGCCAGCAGGAGCGACACACCGGTGACCCGAGGAATTCGACGCAGCGCCGGCCCGCTGGACGAGCGAGCCCAGTCGATCCTGCGCGCCGTCATCGAGGAGTACATCGCCAGCGCGGCGCCGGTCGGATCGCGGGCGCTCGTGGAGCGCTACCACCTCCAGGTCAGCTCCGCCACGGTCCGGGCCATCCTCGCCGAGCTCGAGGCGGAGGGCCTCCTGTACCACCCGCACACGTCCTCGGGCCGCGTTCCGACGGATGCCGGCTACCGCTTCTACGTCGAGAGTCTGACGGGCGACGTCCCGCTCTCGCCCATCGAGCAGCTCATGATCCGGCACCAGTTCGGGCAGGTGGAGTTCGCCACGGACCAGTGGTTCCGACTGGCCGCCACGACGCTCGCATCGGCGACCCACTCGGCCGGGATCGCGACGCCCGCCAAGCCCCGGGCCGCCCGGATCCGGCGCTTCGAGCTGATCCCGATCGGCGACCGGATGGCCAGCCTGATCATCGTGCTCAACGAAGGGACGCTGAAGCAGGCCCTGTTCACGCTGGACGCCGGCACCCGCGAAGAGGACCTGGACGAGGCGGTCCGCCGCCTGAACGCCTCCTGCGCCGGGCGCAGCGCCGCGGACGTCGCCGAGCATCTCCGCTGGTTTGCCCAGGCGCCCGCCGACGACGCCACCTTCGAGCTGGTCCGGCGCGCCGGCGACCGGGCCCTGCGACTCCTGCGCGAGTTCGACGCCGCCACCGTCGAGCAGCTGTTCAGCGACGGGCTCCTCAACGTGATGGCCGCCCCCGAGTTCGCCAGCTCCGAGAAGCTGCGCGGTGTCTTCGAGGCGCTCGAGAACCGGACCTACTTCGCCGAGCTGTTCGACGCCGTGACCACGGACGGAGGCGTGCGGGTCTACATCGGGAGCGAGAACCGACCGGACGAGATGGCCGACGTGAGCCTGGTCCTGGCACCCTACGGGCGGCCGGGTGCTGCGGTCGGCTTCGTGGGCGTGCTGGGTCCCACCCGGCTCCACTACCCGCAGGCGATCGGGACGGTTCGCTTCGTGTCCGGGATCATGAACGACCTCGTGGACCACCTCTACACCTGAAGCCCGGGGGCACCGCATGCCGAACAACCCTGACCACCCCGCGCCGCGCCGCCGGACCCGCGCGGACGACCGGATCGCCGAGCTCGAGACGAGCCCTACGGCGCTCCTCGCCCAGGTCGCCGCACTGACCGCCGAGCGGGACGCGGCGCTCGCGAAGGCCGACGAGAACCTGGTGACCGCGCAACGCGCCGCGGCCGACTACGCGAACCTCAAGCGCCGCTCCGAGGCCGACCGGGAGCGCGATCTCGATCGCGCCCGCGAGGCGCTGCTCACGCGCGTCGTGGAGCTTGCCGACGACTTCGACCTGGCCCTCGAGCATCTTCCGCCCGAGGCCCGCGACAACCCGTGGCTGGAGGGGATCGTGGCGATCGACCGGAAGCTGCGGGGCCTCCTCGAACGCGAGGGCGTGACGCCGATCGAGGCGCTCGGGCAGCCCTTCGACCCGAACGAGCACGAAGCGCTGAGCCACGTCACCGGGAGCGGCGCGGCGGAGGGCGAGGTCGTCCTCGAGCTGCGCCGCGGCTACCGCCTCCGGGACCGGGTGCTGCGGCCTGCGCTCGTCGCCGTCAGCGACGGCAGCCCACGCCCGAACTGACCAGATACCAACCTCACCACCCCGCTCGACACCAGGAGAACCACACACCATGGGCAAGATCATCGGCATCGACCTCGGCACGACGAACTCGGTCGTCGCGGTGATGGAAGGCGGCGAGCCGACCGTGATCGCATCGGCCGAGGGCGGCCGGACGGTCCCGTCGGTCGTCGCGTTCACGAAGACCGGCGAGCGCCTCGTCGGCCAGCTCGCGAAGCGCCAGGCGGTCACGAACCCCGCCAATACCGTCTACTCGATCAAGCGCTTCATGGGCCGCCGCTGGGACGACCCCGAGGTGAAGCACTCCCGGGCGCTCGTCCCGTACACCGTCGAGAAGGACGCCGCGTCCGACGGCGTCCGGGTGGCACTTGCCGACGGGCGGACCTACACGCCGCCCGAGATCTCCGCGATGATCCTCCAGAAGCTCAAGGCGGACGCGGAGGCGTACCTCGGCGAGAAGGTGACCGAGGCGGTCATCACGGTGCCGGCCTACTTCGACGACACGCAGCGCCAGGCGACCAAGGACGCCGGCCGCATCGCCGGCCTCGACGTCAAGCGAATCATCAACGAGCCGACCGCCTCGTCGCTCGCCTACGGCCTGGACAAGCAGAAGGACGAGAAGATCGCCGTCTACGACCTGGGCGGCGGCACCTTCGACATCTCGATCCTGGAGCTCGGCGAGGGCGTCTTCGAGGTCAAGTCGACGAACGGCGACACGCACCTCGGCGGCGACGACTTCGACATCCGGGTCATGGACTGGCTCCTCGCGGAGTTCAAGAAGGACCAGGGGATCGACCTGCGCTCCGATCCGCAGGCCCTCCAGCGCCTCAAGGAGGCCGCCGAGAAGGCGAAGATCGAGCTCTCCTCGTCGATCTCCACCGAGATCAACCTGCCCTACGTCACCGCCGACGCCGGCGGCCCCAAGCACCTCGTCGTGACGCTCACCCGGGCCAAGCTGGAGGATCTCGTCGGCGATCTCGTGGAGAAGACGAAGGGGCCCGTCATCCAGGCGATCAAGGATGCGGGGCTCAGCGCCGCCGAGATCGACGAGGTCGTCCTGGTCGGTGGCATGACCCGCATGCCTGCCGTCATCGAGGCTGTCAAGGCGATGTTCGGCGGCAAGGAGCCGAACCGGGGCGTCAACCCCGACGAGGTCGTGGCCGTCGGCGCCGCGATCCAGGCTGGCGTCCTGGCCGGAGACGTCAAGGACGTCCTCCTGCTCGACGTCACCCCGCTCTCGCTCGGCATCGAGACGCTCGGCGGCGTCATGACGAAGCTCATCGAGCGCAACACGACGATCCCGACCTCGAAGAGCCAGGTCTTCTCGACGGCGTCGGACAACCAGCCCCAGGTGGAGATCCACGTCCTCCAGGGCGAGCGCGACTTCGCGACCGACAACAAGACGCTGGGCCGCTTCATCCTGGACGGCATCCCTTCCGCGCCCCGCGGCGTGCCCCAGATCGAGGTCACCTTCGACATCGACGCGAACGGGATCGTCGAGGTGCGCGCCAAGGACCGGGCCACCGGCAAGGAGCAGAAGGTCCAGATCACGGCGTCGTCCATGCTGGACAAGAAGGACGTCGACCGGATGGTCCGCGAGGCCACCGAGCACGCCGCCGAGGACAAGAAGCGTCGCGAGGAGGTCGAGACGCGGAACCAGGCGGAGGCGCTCACGTTCCAGGCGGAGCGCACGCTCAAGGACCTCGGCGACAAGGTCACGCCCGAGGACCGCGCCGCCGTCGAGGGCAAGGTCTCGGACGTCCGGAACGCCCTCAAGACCGAGTCGGCGAGCGTCGTCCAGGCGCGCGCGACCGAGCTTGCCGAGCTGCTTCAGAAGGTGGGCACGGCGGCCTACGCGGCGGCCGGCACGCCGTCGGACGACGGGGCCGGCGGACCCGCGGGTGACGCCGAGGGGCAACCGGGAGCGGCACCCGAGGCGGACGACGAGACCGTCGAGGGCGAGTTCAAGGAGGTCTAGGAGGCGCGCTCCGCTTCCAAGCACGGGTGCCTGGGCCGGGTTCGGGGCCGCGTGCCCGGCAGGCGGCTGCTTCGGGGCTCCCGGCAGGGTTCCGGGCCCGGCCCGCCGGCGTCGGTTTCGCCGGGTCCGGTTCGCCGGCGTCGGTTCGCCGGATCCTGCCACGCGACCACCACGCGGTCGTTCGTCACGAGCTGCTGCCCGGATCCTGCCACGCGACCACCACGCGGTCGTTCGTCATGCCGATGTCGTCAGGCGTGCTCCAGGCGGCCACGTGGCGAGTTCGCCACGCTGTGGCCCGACGCGGGAGCCGCGACGCGGTGACGAGCGCCCGCCTGGCGTGCACCTGACACGAAGATCAGGCCGGAGAACGCATTCCGGTTGCCGGTGCCCGTCGCTCCGCCGGCAGCCGCCGACCGGCTCCCGAGCGTCGGTCCGCCGGCAGGCGTCGATGGGCCGGCGGCGCGGGCCGCTGGAGCTCCGGATGCGGGACGCCG
>JARLHH010000369.1 GCA_031292335.1 Candidatus Limnocylindrales bacterium
GCAGGCCCGGCGCGGGCGGTCGCGCTGGCGCCGGAGCTGGATCGGCCGATCGGCGTCCTGAACGACACCGACCTCAACGGCTGGATGGCCTCGGCCCGACCGGGCCCGTGCTGGGACGGTCCGGCGTCGATCGTCGCCCTGGTCAGCGAGGGCGGACGGGTTCGCCCGTGGCGCTTCCCGGTGGCCCCGGATACGGGGCGGGCGGCGGGGTCGCCCGAGCGGCTCGTGGACGGGGACCTCGCCGCGTGGACGCTCGGCGTGGCCGGCGGCGTCGTCTCGATCGTCGCGACGGTGGACGACCGCCCCATGGAGCTCCTCGCGCTCGGGCGGGCAGGGCGCCGCGCCACGCTCCGCGCGAGGACCACGCTCGGCGGCGCCTGGCGTCGCCGGCTGCCCTGGCCGGAGATGCGGCGCGTCCTCGCCCCGGGCGAGGGCGGCCCGATCGAGACGTGGATCGCCTCGCCGGCCGGCGCCGGGAGCGCGAGGCTGCCGGCCGTCGTCAACATCCACGGTGGCCCGCTTGGCGCGTGGTCGCCCGCGCCATCGCTCGAGAACGTGCTCCTGGTGTCGCACGGCTACCGCGTCATCCTGCCGAACATCCGCGGCTCGGCGGGCTATGGGCGGGCCTGGATCCGCCCGCAGCTGGGGGACTGGGGTGGCGTCGACGCCGCGGACGTCCTCGCCTCGGTCGACCACGTGGCGGCGCTGGGGCTCGTCGATCCGGCTCGGCTCGGCGTCCTGGGGCTCTCCTACGGTGGATTCATGGTCAACTGGCTGGTGGGCGCCGCGCCGGGTCGCTTCGCGGCCGCCGTCAGCGAGAACGGCGTGTCCAACCAGGTGAGCGACTGGGCCAACTCCGACTCCGGGCCGGAGTACGACCGCATGGCCCTGCTGGGCGACCCGTTCAGCGACGACGGCGTCGCCCGGCTGTGGCGCCAGTCGCCGCTCCGTCACGTCGCCCGCATCCGGACCCCGCTGCTCCTGCTCCAGGGCGAGGCAGACCTGCGCTGCCCGGCCGCGGACAACGAACAGCTCTTCATCGCGCTACGCCATCTCGGCCGGGAGGTCGAGTACGTCCTCTACCCGGAGAGCTGGCACACCTTCGCGATCACGGGCCGGATCGATCGGCGGATCGACCGCAACGAGCGGATGCTCGCCTGGTTCGACCGGCACCTGGGCGGGTAGGCGGCGGCGGCGCCATGGAGGAGGTTAGCCGAGGGCGAGCTCCGGCCTGCGCGAGCCCACCTGGCGGGCCGCCGCGCGATGCCCGGCGACCACTGCCCGCCGCAGGACGACGGGCGTGGTCGCGCCACCGGCCGCCAGCCACGATGCGAGGAACCCGGCATCGAAGGCGTCGCCCGCCCCGGTCGTGTCCGCCGCGGCGAAGGGGCGGGTGGCCACCTCCAGCCGGACGCCGGGCGCCGTCGCCCCGCCCGGGCCGCGGATCATCAGCGTCGCGCCGCCCGCGCCGCGCTTGACGACCGCCACGGGCGCGAAGTCCAGCAGCCGCGCGGGATCGGCCTGGCCGAGGAATGCCGCGGCCTCGGCCTGGTTCGTGAAGAGGAGGTCGGGCGCGACCTCCCGGGCGAGCGCGTGCGCGGCGGCGCGGCCGCCCGCGAGGAGCGGCCCGGACGATGCCAGGTCCATGCTCACCTGCGCCCCGGCCGCCCGCGCCCGGACGACGGCCGCCCGGCCGGCCGCGCCGAGCGGAATCCCGAGAAGCGAGTAGGCCGGCAGGTGGAGCACCCTCACGTTCCGGAACCAGGCTGCCTCCAGGTCGGCCGGCCGCAGGAGATCGGCTGCCCCGCGGTCCGCCACGAACGAGCGCTCGCCGGTGGCAGGATCGACGAGCATCCCGATCCGTGCCGTTGGCGCGCCGGCCGGTCGGACCGCCCGGACCAGCACGCCGTCCGCCCGCAGCGCCGCCACGAGCGCTCGCCCGGCTCCGTCGCGCCCGACCGCGCAGACGAGCGTGGTCCGCGTTCCGAGGCGGGCCAGCCAGCGGGCCGTGTTGGCCGCCGACCCGCCCTGGTGGAGCCGGACGGCACCCGGGACGTCCGTGCCGCGCTGAAGCGGGCGGGAGGGCGCCAGCGCCACGTCGAGCGCGAGGTCACCCAGGACAAGCGCCCGGAGGTGGCGTGGACGGGTCGCGAGCAGCGGCATCACGCCCGAGGATACGCCGGGGCCGATGCGGAATCCGGGCCTACAATTGGGCGATCCATCCCGCGCCCCGACTCTCCGCCCAGGAGCACGCCCGCATGACCCTCACCGCCGAACAGCTCGACCGGCTCGCGGTCGACACCATCCGGACGCTCGCCATCGACGGCGTCCAGCAGGCGAACTCGGGCCATCCGGGGGCCCCGATGGGAATGGCCCCGATGGCCTACGCGCTGTGGACGCGCTTCCTCCACCACGCGCCGACGCATCCCGACTGGCCGAACCGCGACCGATTCGTCCTGTCTGCCGGGCACGCCTCCATGCTCCTGTACGCACTCCTCCACCTCACCGGCTACGACGTCACGCTCGACGACCTGCAGCACTTCCGCCAGTGGGGCTCGCGGACCCCCGGCCACCCGGAGTTCGGCCTGACCGCTGGCGTCGAGGCCACCACCGGCCCGCTCGGCCAGGGCATCGCCAACGCGGTCGGGATGGCGATCGCGGAGCGGCGCCTCGCGGCGGAGTTCAACCGCCCGGGCCATGCCGTGATCGACCACTGGACGTATGTCATCTGCTCGGACGGCGACCTCCAGGAGGGCATCGCGTCCGAAGCGGCCTCGCTGGCCGGGCACCTTCGGCTCGGCAAGCTGGTCCTGTTCTACGACGACAACCACATCCAGCTGGACGGGCCGACCTCGATGGCCTTCTCGGAGGACGTCCTGGAGCGCTTCGACGCCTACCAGTGGCATACCCAGCAGGTGGACGACGGCAACGACCTGCTGTCGATCGAGGCGGCGATTCGCGCCGCGCGGGCCGACGGGCGCCCGTCGATCATCGCGGTCCGGACCCACATCGGGTTCGGGTCGCCGCACAAGCAGGACTCGCAGAAGGCCCACGGCGCCCCGCTCGGGGTCGAGGAGGTGCGTCTCACGAAGGAAGCGTACGGCTGGGACCCGGACCGCTCGTTCTACGTGCCGGACGACGTGGAAGGGCTGTTCAGCCGCGCGATCCCGTACGGCGAGCACCTCGTGAACGACTGGGAGGACCGCATGCGGCGGTACGCCGCATCCTTCCCGGCCCTCGAGGCGGAGCTGCGCCGGCGGCTGGCGGCCGACCTTCCCGGCGGCTGGCAGGCGAGCCTCCCCGCGTACGCGGCCGGCGACGAGGTCGCGACCCGCCAGGTGAGCCAGGCGGCGATCCAGTCCCTCGCCGCCGCGCTCCCGGAGCTGTTCGGCGGGTCGGCGGACCTGTCCGAGTCGAACCTGACGGACATCGCGGGCGGGACCGACTTCAGCGCCGAAGAGGCGGGCCGGAACCTCCGCTTCGGCGTGCGCGAGCACGCCATGGGCGGGATCGTCAACGGGATCGCCTACCACGGCGGATTCCTGCCCTACTGCGCGACGTTCCTCACCTTCAGCGACTACATGCGCGGGTCGGTCCGGCTCGCCGCACTGGCCGGCCTCCACGTGGTCTATGCCTGGACCCACGACTCGGTGGGTCTCGGCGAGGACGGCCCGACGCACCAGCCGGTGGAGCAGTACGCGGCCCTTCGGGCCATCCCGAACCTCTGGTTCGTGCGGCCGGGCGACGCCAACGAGGCCGTGGCCGCGTGGGCGCTGGCCGTCGAGCGGGCCGATGGCCCTACCGCCCTGGCCCTCACCCGGCAGAAGCTGCCCACCTTCGCCGCCACGGCCGGGCTCGCCCGCGAGGGAGTCGGGAGGGGAGGCTACGTCCTGCGGCCGGCATCGTCCGAGGCCGCGGGCGGGCAGCCGGCGCTGATCCTGATCGCCACCGGCTCGGAGCTCCAGCTGGCCATGGGCGCCGCCGACGCACTCGAGACCGACGGCATCCCGACGCGCGTCGTCTCGCTTCCGTGCTGGGAGGCGTTCGAGGCCCAGGCGCCGGCCTACCGCGATGCGGTCCTGCCGCCGGGCGTGCGGAAGCGGGTCAGCGTGGAGATCGGCGTGCCGCTCGGATGGGAGCGCTGGACGGGCGACGAGGGGGCGATCATCGCGCTCGACCACTTCGGGGCGTCGGCGCCCGCCGCGGTCATCTTCGAGCACTTCGGATTCACCGCGAACCGGGTGGCCGAGGTCGGCCGGGCCGTGGTCCGCGACGGGCTCCGCGGGCGCATCGCCACGCTGGTCCCATCGCCGCATCCCGGGGGACGCCGCTGATGCGGATCGCGTTCGCCGCGGATCATGGCGGCAGCGAGCTCCGCGACGAGCTGATCCAGCGCCTCGCCGACACCGGGCACGAGCTGATCGACCTCGGCGGAGACGGGAGCGACCCGGCCGACGACTACCCGGACGTCGCGCTGCGCCTCGCCGAGGCCATCCGCGGGGGTGAGGCCGACCGCGGCATCCTCATCTGCGGCTCGGGCATCGGCGCGTCCGTGGCGGCCAACAAGGTCAGGGGAGTGCGGGCCGCGGTCGCCCACGACACGTACTCGGCGCACCAGGGCGTGGAGCACGACGCTCTCAACGTGCTCTGTCTCGGCGGCCGCGTCATCGGCGTGGAGCTCGCGGTGGAATGCGCCCGCGCGTTCGTCGGCGCGTCGTTCTCCGGCGCCGAGCGGCATGCGCGGCGCGTCGCCAAGGTGCTCGCCATCGAAGCCCGGGAGCTCGGCCCGAGCTGACCGCCGGCGAGCGAACCCCGACTACACTTCACCGGTCAGGAGGCAGCCGATGGCAGACCCGCTCCCCATGTTCGCCCCGGACGCGCTGGACGCGCGGATCCACGACCCCGCGCTTGCCCGGGCCGTCGAGGCGGCACTGCGTCGCGCCGACGCGGAGCGCTGGGTCGAGCGCCTCCACGATCGCGACGGGACGCTGTGGTCCGAGGACCCGGAAGTCCAGGCGCGCATCGCGAATCGCCTGGGCTGGCTCGACGCCCCGCGGGATTTCGGCGACCAGGTCCCCGCGCTGGAGGCATTCGGGGAGGGCATCCGGGCAGCCGGCTTCACCGCCGCGCTCGTCGCCGGGATGGGCGGCAGCAGCCTGGCCCCGGACGTGCTCGCCGACGCCTTCCGCGACATCGCCGGCTGGCTGACCGTCCGCGTCCTTGACTCCACCGACCCGGCGGCCGTCGAGGCGGCCTGGGACGGGCTGGATCCGCTGGCGACGCTCGTCATCGTGGCGACGAAGTCCGGCACGACCACCGAGAGCCTCGCGTTCCAGGCGGATGCCTGGGCCCGGATTCACGCTGCGCTGCGCGCGGCTGGGGAGCGGCGCGAGTCGCCCGCCGACCTGATGATCGCGATCACCGATCCGGGACGAAGCCTGGAGGCGATCCCCCACCACGACGGACTCCGCGAGGTCTTCCTGAACCCCGAGGACGTCGGGGGACGCTACTCGGCGCTCACCTATGTCGGGCTGGTGCCCGCGTCGCTGCTCGGCATCGACCTCGACGCGTTCCTCGCCACGGCGCTCGCGATGCTGGGCCGGACCCACGCGACCACGGTCGCCGACAACCCGGGCGCGGCGCTGGGCGTGACGCTCGGCGCGCTCTCGCGCGCGGGACGAGACAAGCTCACGCTCGTCGCCGATCCTGCCGTGGCTCGGTTCGGGGCCTGGCTTGAGCAGCTCGTCGCGGAGAGCACCGGCAAGCACGGCGTGGGAATCGTCCCGATCGCAGGCGAGCCGCTGGGAGAGGCGGCCGCGTATCGACCCGACCGGGTCTTCGTCCGGCTGGCGCTCGACGGCGCGGCGCCGCCGGCCGCGACGCCCGCCGGCACCCCGGCCGACGAGCTGCTCGAAGCGCTCGCCGCCGCGGGCCATCCGGTGCTCCGAATCCGCCTGGCGGATCCCATCGACCTGGCCGGGGAGTTCGTGCGCTGGGAGGTCGCGACCGCCTTCGCCGGCGCCGTGCTCGAGATCAACCCGTTCGACGAGCCCAACGTGACGGAGTCCAAGGAGAACACCAGGCGCGTCCTGGCCGAGCTCGAGCGGACGGGCGCCTTCCCGGCCCCGGTGGCGCTCGCGCAGGGAGACGGCCTGCTCCTGGTCGGGGACTCGACCCTCCGCGAAGGCAGCGGAGACGGAACGCTCGCCGGTGAGCTGCGGCGCCATCTTGCCCGGGCGCGCGAGGACGCGTACCTGGCCCTCCAGGCGTTCGTCGCCCCCACGGCGGCCCGTGCCGAACTGCTCGACCGTTTGCGCCGGATCCTCCGCGACGCCACCGGCCGCGCCACGACGAGCGGCTTCGGGCCCCGCTTCCTCCACTCGACGGGGCAGCTCCACAAGGGCGGTGCGCCGATCGGCTGGTTCCTCCAGATCACCGCGGACCACCCGACGGACGTCGAGATTCCGGGGCGTCCGTTCACGTTCGGCCAGCTGGTGGATGCCCAGGCCATCGGCGACTTCGAGGCGCTCGAGGCGCATGGGCTGCCGGTCCTGCGGGTCCACCTGGGAGCGGACGTCGATGGCGGGCTGGCCTCCCTGGAACGCGCGCTTCGCGACGCCCTCGCGTAAGCGCGTGGCGACCGTCACCGAACACGCACGAAGCACGGAACCGGTGACGAGAAAGGACGCGCGATGACCGACAGCGCGAAGCCGACAGCGCGCGCCGCCAGGACCGGTGATGACGGGCCGCTGACCGCGCGCAATCTCCGGCTGGCGCGGCCGGGAAAGCGGCGCGCGGCCAGCAAGCCGCTCGACAATCCGCTCCGCGAAGGGCTGCGTCTCGAGCGGGTGCCGGACCCGGCCACGCTCGTCCTGTTCGGCGCGACGGGCGACCTCGCCCACCGGAAGGTCGTCCCGGCACTCTTCCAGCTCTGGCGGACCAACCTGCTCCCCCACGAGTTCGCGATCGTGGCGATCGGGCGCCGGGCGTACACGGACGCGGCGTTCCGGGCGGAGCTCAGGCGGTCGCTCGACCAGTTCAGCCGGATGCTCCCCATCGAGACCGCGGCCTGGGACGAGTTCGCCTCCCGGATCACCTACCACCGCGGCGACTTCGACGAGGCGGAGACGTACGACCAGCTGGTCACGCGCCTCGACGAGCTGGACCGCGAGCGCGCGACGGCCGGAAACCGGCTCTACTACCTGGCCACCCAGCCGTCCGCCTTCGCCCAGATCATCGCCCAGCTCGGCCGCGCCGGGCTGGACCACGAGCAGCACGGGGCCGGCTGGCGACGGATCGTGATCGAGAAGCCGTTCGGGCGCGACCTGAACTCGGCGATCCGGCTCAACCGCGAGGTCGGCAAGGTCTTCCGGGAGTCGCAGGTCTACCGGATCGACCATTACCTCGGCAAGGAGACGGTCCGCAACATCCTCGTCTTCCGCTTCGGGAACGGGATCTTCGAGCCCATCTGGAATCGTCGCTACGTGGATCACGTCCAGATCACGGTGGCCGAGTCGATCGGCGTCGAGAAGCGAGGCTCGTTCTACGAGGAGGCCGGTGCGTCGCGCGACTTCCTCCAGAACCACCTGATGCAGCTCCTCTCGCTGGTCGCGACGGAGCCGCCCGCGACGTTCGACGCCGAGGCGCTGCGCGACGAGAAGGTCAAGGTGCTCCGCGCGATCGAGCCGATGGGCGCGGAGCAGGTCGCGGCCAACGTCGTGCGCGGCCAGTACGGCCCTGGCTGGGTGGCCGCCGATCCGGTGGGCGGATACCGCGCCGAGCCGGAGGTCGACCCGGAGTCGGAGACGGAGACCTACGTCGCGGCGCGCCTCTTCGTCGACAACTGGCGCTGGGCGGGCGTGCCCTTCTACCTGCGGGCGGGGAAGCGCCTGCCCAAGCGGGCAACCGAGATCGCGGTCCAGTTCAAGCAGGTGCCGCACG
Source organism: Candidatus Limnocylindrales bacterium (assembly GCA_031292335.1). Lineage (GTDB taxonomy): Bacteria > Chloroflexota > Limnocylindria > Limnocylindrales > CSP1-4 > CTSoil-043. The sequence continues at coordinate 7,942 of JARLHH010000369.1, forward strand.
CCCTGTTCAAGGAGTCGAGAGCCGATCCGGAGGCGAACCTGCTGGCGCTCCGGATCCAGCCCGACGAGGGGATCCTCCTTCGGTTCGCCGCCAAGGTGCCCGGCCTGGGGGTCGATGTCCGGGCCGTGAACATGGACTTCACCTACGGATCGGCGTTCAGCGTGGACAGCCCGGACGCCTACGAGACGCTCCTTCTCGACGCGCTCCTGGGCGACGCGTCGCTCTTCACGCGGGCCGACGAGGTGGAGAAGGCCTGGGCGATCGTGAACCCGATCATCGAAGCCTGGGCAGACGCTCCGGCACCCGACTTCCCGAACTACGCGGCCGGCAGCTGGGGCCCGGCCGCGTCCGACGAGCTGCTCGAGCGGGATGGGCGACGGTGGCGGCGGATCTGAACGGGCCGGGCAACGGGCCGGGCGTGACAGGCCTCCAGCCCCCGCCGGCGGCCGCGTCCGGCGACCCGGCCCTCCTCTGGACCAGCCAGGCGACGACGATCCCGGGGATCGAGCGCGAGCTGGCGCGGTTCTGGGCGCTCCCGCAGGCGCGGGCGGCGGTGGACGGCGCCCCGGAACGCAACATCGCCGCCAGGACCAGCGTGCTCAACCTGGTGGTGGTTGCCTGGAGCCCGGAGCTCGGCCAGCGCGCCGCCTCGACGATCTCGATGCTGACCGGCCGCCACCCGTCGCGAACGCTGATCCTGGTGCCGACCGACCCGGACGGCCCGGGCTGGCTGCGGGCCCAGGTCCAGGCGCATTGCATGGTCCCCCGCCCCGACGCGCCCGCGACCTGCGCCGAGCAGATCTACGCCACCGCCGGCGGCGCGACGGGGCGCCACCTCGGGGCGATCGTGGCACCCCTCCTCGTTCACGACCTCCCGGTGACGATCTGGTGGCCGGGCGAGCCGCCGTTCGACACGCCGCTCGCCCGCGACCTGATCGGGATGGCCGATCGCCTGGTGGTGGACGGGTCCGGCTGGGCGGGCGACGGCCTGGATCGCCTCCGCGCGCTCGCCTCGCTCGGGGGTGGCGCGATCGCGGTGTCGGACTTCGCATTGATGCGCCAGGCACGCTGGCGGGAGGCCGTCGCCTCGGTGTTCGACCGCCCCGAGTTCCTGCCGTACCTCCGGTCGGTGCGCCGTATCTCGGTCACCTACGGGACCCACGGCGGGCCGGACACGGAGGCCCGCACGAACATCGTCAAGCCGATCTACCACGTCGCCTGGCTCGCCTCGCGCCTCGACCTCAAGGTGGCCCGACCCCTGGAGCGGACGGGAAGGACCGGGGTAGCCCGACATCCGGTCCCCGGGGCCGGCCTGGAATCCGGACGCGGCATGCGTGCGCTCCTCGCGTGGAAGCGCGGCGCCGAGGTCGAGGTCGTGATCCGCCCCGTGATCTCCGAGATGCCTGCCGGGACGACGCTGCGGGTGGAGATCCTGGCCGAGCGGCGAGGGGCGGAGCTGCGCGCCGAGGTGACCGCGGAAGCCGAGACGGTCCACGTCCGCGTCTGGGAGGACGGCGTGGAGGCGCTCGAGCGCACGTTCACCGCCCCGCGCCGGACGGACGTCGATCTGCTCGCCGAGGCGATCGAGGCGGGGGGCCACGACCGAGTGGCCGAGCAGGCCACGAGCATGGCGGCCGCCCTCGTCGGCCCGCCCGCCGGGCGCGCCGGAGCCGACGCCGGGGACGGATCCCGCGCCGAGGCCGCCTGGGACGCGTCCGGGGACGGCCGCTCGTGATGCCGCCGACGGGCCGTGGCCCGCACCACCACCTCCCCGGCGAGCCCGGCGATCGCGGCGAGCCCGAGATCCTCGTGGGGGCGACGCCCGTGGAGGCCGCCCGGCTCGCGGCCGAGCATCTGGTCGCCGCGATCGCCGCGGGGGTCGCCCGGCGCGGCCGGGCAGACGTCGCGACGACCGGCGGCTCCACCTGCCCGGAGCTCTACCGGGCGCTGCTCGCGCGGCCGGTTCGCGATCGCATCGCCTGGAACCGCCTGCACGTGTGGTTCGGCGACGATCGGTTCGTGCGGCGCGACAGCCCGGACTCGAATCTCGTGGACGTGGACTCGATCCTGCTGACCGGCGACGCGGCCGCGGGACTTGAGCCTGCGCCGCTGCCGCCGGGCAACCTGCACCCCGTCACGGTCGACGCCACGCTGGCACACGGCGGAGGGCCGGCCGAGGCGGCCGCGGCCTACGAGGCCGCGCTCCGGAGTGCCCTCCCGGCGGACGCGGCGGGCCGGCCCATCTTCGACGCGATCCTGGTGGGGATCGGGCCCGACGGCCACCTTCTCTCGATCTTCCCCGGCAGCGCGGCGTTCGACGCCCGCGGCTGGGTGGTCGCCGTACCGGCGCCGACCCACGTCGCGCCGCACGTGGCCCGTGTGTCCCTCACGCCGGGCGCGCTCGATGCGACGCCCGCCCTCCTGCCGATGGCCTTCGGCACCGGCAAGGCGGCCATCCTCGCCAGCGTCCTGACCGGTCCCCGGGACGAGCGCCGCCTTCCGGCCCAGCGGGCGCGCCGGGCCGGCGCGACCTGGATCCTCGACGCGGCGGCTGCGGGGATGCTGCCCCGCTCCTGAGGCCCCGCCGCTATGATCCATGCTCGGATCGCGTCCCGGTCGGACGCGGCGCGACCGGCATCCCGGTCAGGCAGGGCGAGGCGCGTGTGTTCACTCGGGTCACGATCGTCTTTGGCGCCGCCGTCCTCGCGGTGACCGGCCTCGCGGCCGCGATCGGGGCGGTCGCGACCGGGACGGCGATCATTCCGGCACTCCTCGGGGGACTGCTCATCCTGCTCGCGGTGGTGGACCGGCAGCCCGCGACGCCGCAGGGGGCGCGCTTCCAGTCGTCATCCAGGTTCCCGACCATCGTGGCGGCCGCGCTCGTGTTCGACGCGGTGCACGAGCTCCTGCTCACCTCCGATGCCCGAGGGTCGTCCTCGGCACCAGCCGCGGCGGTCGTCTATTTGGGCGGGCTGGTCGTGGTCGGGATCGGCTACATCGTCTTCGGCGCCGCGTCGGATATCGCCGAGGCGCGGCGCGTCGCACGAGCCCGCGCCGCCGCCGCCAGCGCCCACTCGCCGGCCCGACCCGCCCGTCCACGCCGGGCGAAACGATCCCGCCGCTGAGGCCGGGCCGGCGCACCGCCACGGGCACACCTCGCGGCGGGCACGGCGGGCAGCAACCGCGGATCGATCCGCCTCTCGAGGGGTAGGATTGGGGTCCGTCCCCGCTTCCCTCACCAGGCCCGCACCCCAGCCTTCGAGGAGCGTTCACGATGGCCGACCAGCCCGCCGCACCAGCACCTCCCGCCGCACCCACCGTGCAGGTGGTCCCGATCGCCCTTCCGGGCCAGCCGGTCGCCGCACACACCGTGGACGGACGTCCCTACTCACCCGGCCTCGAGGGGGTGCTCGCCGCGGAGACCGAGCTCGGCCTCGTGGACGGCGCGAACGGCCGCCTGATGTATCGCGGCTACCGCATCGGCGACCTGGTCGCCCACGGAACCTATGCCGCCGTTGCGAACCTGCTCTGGACCGGCACCTGGGATCCGAAGGCCCGCATGACCACCGGCCGCATCCCATCGGCGGTCATGTCGGCCCTGCGGGCGTTGCCCCGCACGGCCAAGCCGATGGACGCGCTCCGGACCGCCGTCTCCGTGTGGGGCGCGACCCAGGTGCTCGACTGGCCGCCGACCGAGATCCAGGCCCGCGCGCTCACCGAGTTCTCGCCTTCGGCCCTCGCCGCGTTCGCCCGTCTCCGCCAGGATCTCGAGCCGATCGACCCGGATCCCAAGCTGGACCTGGTCTCGGGCTTCCTCTACCAACTCACGGGGGAACGCCCGGACAAGGCGACCGCGCGGGCGCTGGATGCCTACTTCATCGTGGGCGCCGAGCACGGCCTCAACGCGTCCACGTTCACGGCCCGCGTCATCACCTCGACGCGGTCCGACATCGCATCGGCGGTCACCGGCGCGATCGGGGCAATGAAGGGGCCGCTCCACGGCGGGGCGCCATCCGAGGTCGTGGAGCAGATCCACAAGGTGGGTTCGCCCGAGCACGCCGAGGAGTGGGTGCGCGACGCGCTCGATCGAGGCGAGCGGCTGATGGGGTTCGGCCACCGTGTGTACCGGGCCTACGACCCGCGGGCCGCAGCGCTGCGCAAGGTCGTCGAGGCGATGCCGACCCGGCCCGACTGGCTGGACCTGGCCATCAAGGTCGAGGACGTCGTTCTCCGGGTCCTCGAGGAGAAGTACCCGGATCGGCCGCTCAAGACCAACGTCGAGTTCTACGCGGCGGCCGTCCTCCAGGGCGTGGGCCTGACGCCGGACCTCTTCCCGGCAACGTTCGCCCTGGCACGGCACGCCGGCTGGACCGCCCACGTCCTCGAGCAGGCGGGGGCCAATCGCCTGATCCGGCCGGACGCGCGGTACCTCGGCATCGAGGAGCGCGACCTCCCGAAGTAGCGGGCCAACCCGGGAAGGCCCGTCCGGAGCGCGGGCTTGGCGAGCGGATCAGCCCGCCAGGCTGCCGCGTGCCGCCCGGGACCGCCACAGGGACACCGCGACGCCCGTTCCACCCACCAGGAACACGCCTGCCGCGACGACGAACGGAGCCGGGATCCCGCCGACCCCGGCGGCCACCGCACCGATCGTCGGCCCGATGATCCCGGCGACATAGAGGGGCAGGAGCACGAGGTTCAGGGTGGCGGAGCGCCGCTCGGGCGCCACCTCCACCGCGACGAGCCCGAAGACCATCGCCTGCGTCGCGGCCTGCAATGCCGCGTAGATGACGACCACGCCGGCGAGAACCGCCACCGAGGGCGCGGCTGCCATGCCGAGCAGCGCGAGACCCGCCCCCAGGAGGGCGCCCGCGAGGACGGCCCGGAAGCCGATCCGGTCACCGAGCGGTCCCGCGAACGTCGACAGGAGGGCGCCGGCGAGGACCGCCACGCCCGTGACCAGGCCGATCGCCGAGGCGAGGTCGGGTCGCCCGGCCTGCAGGCTCTGGACGAGCAGCGGCAGGTACGGCCGGCTCATCTGGTTGGCGAGAATGGAGACGCCGAAGATGAGGAAGATCCGGCGCACCGCCGGGTCGGCGAGGACGCCGACGATGGCGCGCCGGGCGAGCCCGAGGGCGCTTCCGACGGGCGCGACGGCCGGCCGGATGTCGCGTGATCCGACGATGAGCAGGGCGATCACGGCGATCGACAGGAACGACGCGACCCAGAAGACGTCCGTCAGCGGCAGGTGCAGGCCGTCGATCATGAACGCGCCGAGCACCGGCCCGAACGCCATCCCCAGGGGTCCGGTCGCGCCGAACAGGCCGGTCACCGTGCCGACCCGTGCTCGCGGCGTCACGTCGCGCAGGGCGGCCAGCATCACGCCCGTGTTTCCCAGCTGGAGCCCGACCAGCAGGAGGCTCGCCGCGAGCTGCCACGGCTCCCGGGCGAGGGCGACCCCGGCAAAGACGACCGCCTCCACGAGAGCGCTCCGGACGATGACCGCGCGCCGGCTGTACTTGTCCGCCCAGACGCCCCAGAACGGGACGAGGACGATGCCGAACACGAAGATGAGGCTGCTGAACAGGCCGGTGAAGGTCGGCACCTGCGAGCTCGGCAGTCCCACCTGGCTGAGTCGCATGGGGAGGAACGCGAAGACCTGGGACACCCCCATCGACTCCACGACCGACGTGATCGCGTAAACGAAGAGGAGGCTCTGCCAGCCCTGGACCGGCGGGCGGGAGGGAGCGGGCAGGCCCGCGGGTGCCGGACCAGCCGGGATCGGCGCCGTCGGCGTGGCTCGGACTGTCACCGCGGGAGTGTAGCGACGACCACCGGGGCGGGGAGCGCGAGCACGTGGCACCATGCGCCGGTGACCACGCTCGCTGCCTTCACCGTGCGTCGCGCCACGGCCGCCGACATCCCCGCCCTCGTCGAGCTCCGCGTCGCGTTCGACCGTGAGCTGGCCGGTGACGTCCCGATCGAGCCGGCCGACGAGCATCGCGGCCGCATCGAGGAGTATCTGCGGTCCCACGTGCCGGACGGGCGCTTCCGCGTGTGGGTGGCCGTTGGCGGCGGACACGTCGTGGGGATGGCCGGCCTGATCGTGGTCGACCGGCCGCCCCACCCGCGCTCGCGCCGGGCCCCCGAGGCGATGGTCTTCAATGTCATGACGGACCCGGCCTGGCGTCGGCGGGGCGTGGCCACGGCGATGCTGCAGGCCGTGATCGCGGATGGCCGGGCGCTGGGCTGCCGGCGCCTCCTGCTGCGCACGAGCGACGACGGGAAGCGCCTGTACGCTGGGCTGGGCTTCACCGACCCGGGGACCTGGCGGCAGCTCGACCTCGACTGACGCTCAGAGCCCGTCCGGCAGGGCGAGTCCCCTCCAGGATGAGCTTCGGGCAGCGCTTGACCATGCGCGGAGTCTGCCACGCGGACCGGCAGGATCGCCGGCCGGATCAGGCTCGGCGCAGGCCCGCGTACGCGGCCAGGACCCGCTGTCGGGCCGCCGCGTGGTCAACGATCGGTCCAGGGTAGTCGCGTCCGACCAGGCAGCCGGCCGCCTCCTGGACGTCGCGCGGCATCGTCCAGGGTGCGTGGACGTGCTCCCGGGGGACCCTGGCAAGCTCGGGCACCCAGCGCCGGACGTAGGTGCCGTCGGGATCGAAGCGGCGGCCCTGGCTGACCGGGTTGAAGATCCGGAAGTACGGCGCGGCGTCCGTGCCGGTCCCGGCGACCCATTGCCAGCCGCCGTTGTTCGCGGCGACGTCGCCGTCGACGAGCAGGCGCATGAAGTGGTCCTCGCCCGTCCGCCAGTCCACCAGCAGGTCCTTCGTCAGGAAGCTCGCCGCGATCATGCGGGCGCGATTGGGCACCCATCCGGCAGCGGTGAGCTGGCGCATCGCGGCATCCACGACCGGGTAGCCGGTGCGGCCGGTGCGCCAGGCGGCGACGCCCGCTGGGTCGTCGATCCATGGCACGGCATCGCCTAGCGGCCGATAGGCGGCCCGGACGACGTGCGGGGCGTGCCACAGCACGTGGGCGTAGAAGTCCCGCCAGCAGAGCTCGGCCACGAACGCGCGACGACCGTCGCCCGGTCCCGCAACCGCCCGGAGCACCTCCACCGGCGAGATGGTCCCGAACTTCAGGGAAGCGGAGAGGCCGGAGGTGCCGCCCAGGTCGAGACGATCCCGCCCGTCGGCGTATGCCTCCAGGGCCGGCGACGCGACCCAGGCTGCCAGGCGCTCGCGCGCCGCCTGCTCGCCCGGGCGCGGCAGGAGGGCGGGTTCGGCCGTGGGCGCGGGGGGCTGCGGCAGCCCGTCGCCGGCGCCCGACCGCGGGAGCGCGGATGGGATCCGGGTGGGTGCGGACGCGGGGACCCGCGGGGGCAGGGCCGCCCAGCGGCGGGCAAACGGCGTGAACACCGTGACGGGACGGCCGTCGGCCGTGTGGATCTGCTCGGGCTCGGCGACGAGCAGGCCGTGGCAGAGATGGAGCCGGCCCCCAGCGGCGGCAAGACCCTCGGCCACGCCGCGGTCCCGCGCCCGCGCGAACGGGCTGACGTCCCGCGTGGCGAACACGTCCCGGGCACCCAGCTCGGCGGCCAGCCCGGGGATCACCACCCTCGGGTCGCCGTGCCTCACGATCAGTGGAGCACCGCGAGCCGCCAGGTCATCGGCAAGCTCGCGGAGCGTGCCGATCAGGAACCACGCCCGGTTGGCGGACGCACGCCGCCCGTCGAGGAGCCGCGGGTCGAGCACGAACACCGGGACGATCGAGGCCGCCGACCCCAGGGCGGCCTGGAGCGCCGGGTGATCGTGGAGCCGAAGGTCGCGCCGGTACCACAGGAGCGCGACCCCGGGCATCCCTACGGCGCCAGGACGATCGAGCGGGCGATCGTGTCGAAGACCGGGGCGTCGGTGGCGGCGCGATCCGGCGTGGTGGAGAAGGTCATCACGTAGCCGCGGCCCGGCGCCACCAGGATCACCTGGGTCACCGCGGCGACGGCGGTACCGGTCGACGTCGCCGCGAACGAGGCTTCGTAGGCGTACTCGTCGGCCGGTCCCGAGGCAGTCTGGATGCGGGTGGCAGGCACGGGCGCCTCTGCCTCCAGCGCGGCCTGCTGGGCGACCACGGCGCTGAAGTCGTCGAGCTTCACGCCCGCGGGGAGCACGACCTCGGTGACCGTCAGGGCGACCAGCGTCCCGCTGCGAACCATGGCGTCGCTCCCGTCGAAAGCGTAGGCGGAGGCGGATTTCGGGAGCGCGGTCAGCTGGCTGATGAGCGAGCTCGCGAACTGCAGGCTCAGGGTGTCGTACGCCCCCGCCAGCGCCGCGTAGTTCGACCCGATCTGGACGTTGCGCCAGCCGGACGGCAGGCTGAGCGAGTAGGCGCCGGCCGGACGTGGCGTCCCCGGCGCGGACGACCCGCCGGGCGCCGCCGAGCCGAGCGCCGCCGAGCCGGGCGCAGCTGAGGCACCGGCCACGGGCGAACCCGTCGCGGCCGCGCTCGCC
>JARLHH010000370.1 GCA_031292335.1 Candidatus Limnocylindrales bacterium
CGGTCACGCCGCTGCCCAGCCAGACGCCGAGGATGTTGTTGATGGCCGAGATGATGTTCGGGGCCGCGTGCTCGAGGAATGCGCCCGCAAGCGTCAGGGGCAGCTTCGCCTCCTGGACCGGGGCCGTGTTCGCCGCGCCCGCGCTGGCGAGGCTGATGACGTCGAGCACGGTGTTCACCACGTCACCGAGGATGTTGGCCGCATAGCCATCGGCGAGCTGACGCCACTTCTCCGCCTCGGCGCTGTCCGGGGCGTGGTTGGCCTCGTAGAGGGCCTCGACCTCGATGACGATGTCGGTTCCCATCTGCACTTCGTCGAGGGCGACCTTGACCCCGCTCAGGACCTCGTTCGCCGCGGCCGTCAAAGGCGTGAACTCCGCGCCGACCACGGAGCCCGCCAACCCGTCCTGGACCAGCTGGTTCACGTACAGGACGTGGCCCAGGGCGTTGTTCTCGATGTTCACGAAGTTCCGGAAGACGATGAGCCCGGTCTCGAACCGGGCGTTCTTGGAGTTCGGGATGGACGCCAGGTCGCTGGCGAACGCCAGGGAGTCCGACGCGAAGCCGGCCAGCAGGCCCCATCCGGGGATGAGCCGGCCAACCTCGAGGACGGTTCGCGCGGGCGGGCCGAAGTCCGAGAGCATCTGGCTCCAGTCGATGCCGGTCTTGGCGGTGTTCGGGTCGGGCGCCCCGCCACTCGCGGCATTCGTGGACGCGGGAGCGGGGGCCGGGGCCGGAACGGCTGCCAGCGCACCACCGGCGACGTCACCCCCGGCTGACACCGGCCCGCCCGAAGCAGGTGTGGGGCCGCTGCCGGTCGCCGGGCTGCCACCGGCGGACCGTGTGCCGGCCGCCCCGCCGCTTCCGGCGCTGCTCGTCCCGCCACCGGTGCCCAGGATCGGCGGCGGAGCGCTCGTGCGCGACTGTGACGTGGAACTCGTCGCGGGTGCACCGCCCGCGGATCCGCCGGCGGATCCGGCCTCCGCCGCGGCGCTCGCCGCC
>JARLHH010000371.1 GCA_031292335.1 Candidatus Limnocylindrales bacterium
CCGCTTGAAGCATCCCGCGACGAGGACGGGCTCGCGATCCTCAGCCCGCGGCCTTCTTGACCAGCTCGGCGATCCGCTTCTCGGTGGCCGCCGTCAGGCCCGTGAGGGCGAAGGCGACCGGCCACATCTCCCCTTCGTCGAGCCGTGCGTCGGGCTGGAAGCCGAGGGTGGAGTAGCGCACCTTGAACTTCAGCTTCGCCTGGAAGAAGCAGATCACCTTGCCGTCCATTGCGTAGGCCGGCATGCCGTAGAACGTCCGCGGCACCAGCGCCGGGGCGGCCGCCAGGACGATCTCGTGGATGCGCGTCGCCATCGCCCGGTCGTCCTCGGGCATCTTGGCGATCGCCGCCTGGATGTCCGCCTCACCGGCGGCGCGCGCCTCCTCCGGGCTGAGCTTCGCCGCCTTCTTGCGCTCTCGGATGGTCTCCTTCATCGCGGCGCGCTCTTCCTCGCTGAAGACGTCGCCGGACGCCTTCGCCGAGCTGCTGCGCTTCGAGGATGTCGTCGCGTCGGCCATGTCCACTCGTCCTCGCACTGGACGCGCCGCCGCAGCGGCGCGCTGAGGATGCCCACCGTCTCGATGGATCGACCCAACCCTACTGCCGAGCCTCGCGATCCGCTTCTCCGACGCCGCTCGATCGCTCCTGGACGGAACCCCAGGGCTCGGGCGGCCGCGCCGCGAGGATCCACCAGAGCTGCGTGATCGCCACCGCCCCCACACTGGACCGCTGCGCCGGGTCAGGCAGGTCCGTAGGTCAGGTGGACAACCCCGTTCTCGTAGGCCTCGTGTCCTTTGAGCGCGAGCCTCGCCGGGTCCACGCCCTCGCCCCAGAGCCTCCTGCCCTTGCCGATGGCGACCGGGTAGACGAAGAGGTGGAGCTCATCGATGAGTCCGTCCCTGAGCAGGGCGCGGACGAGGGTGCCGCTGCCGCTGACATAGATGGCGTCGTCCATCCCGTCCTTCAGCCTGCGGATCACGTCCGAGTCGTACGGGCCGAGGCGGGTCGAGGGATTCCACGTCACCTTCGGTTCCCGCGAGCCGACGACGTACTTGTGGGTGTCGTTGAAGAACGGGGCGCCCGGGTCATCCTCTACCGTGCGGGTCGACCAGGCCGGCGCGAACATCTCGAATGTGGTGCGCCCCAGCAGGATCGCCCTGGCCGAACCCGTGATCGCGCCGATCGCCTCGCCCATCCTTGGGTCGAAGCCGTAGTCGAACGTCCACCGTGGGTCCTCAAACACGCCGTCGAGCGACACGAACTCGTGAACTGCGATGGTGCCCAAGACCTGCCCTCTCGTTGGATTGCTCCGACTCGTTGACCGCTCCCGGTCGCCACGTCGCGCGACCGTCGGTCAGGCGATCCCCCGCTCGGCACGGAAGGTTCCGACGATCGCGTTGGCGTGCCCGTGGCCCATCCCGTAGTCGGCCTTCAGGAGCCGGACCATCTCCATGTGCGCGAGATCCCGGTGGGGCTCTAGCACGGAGAACCAGTAGTCGATCGGCTTGCCGTGCTTCTTCTCGATCGCTGTGAAGTAGGAGACGATCCCGGCCGGTCGCTCGTTCATCGCGGAAGTGTAGCGGTAGGTCCCTGCGTTGGCCGTGGCCGGAGCGAAGGGCCTCGCTCCGCACGGGAACGAGTCGTCGGGTCGCTTCGGGTTGCGCCTCGACGGCCGCTCGCCCGAGTCGGCCA
>JARLHH010000068.1 GCA_031292335.1 Candidatus Limnocylindrales bacterium
GCCCCAAGGCTGCTTGGTCGCGCGCCGCTCCCGGCCGATCCCCGCGAATGCCCCCCGCTCCCTGCCAACGCGCGGGCCGCGCTCGCCGACGGCCTCGCGGCGCTGGGCCTGGACGACCTGCCCGCGCGGGCCGTGGCCGACCTCGAGGGCCATCTGCGCCTGCTGCTCGCGTGGACCGGCGCGGTGAACCTGACCGCAATCCGGGACCCACTGGCGGCCGTGGCCGCCCACGTGCTCGACTCGCTGGCAGCCGTGCCGCTGCTCCGCGCGGGCGGCGTCGGGGAGATCCTCGACCTCGGCTCGGGTGGTGGATACCCGGGCCTGCCCCTCGCGATCGCGCTGCCCGCCCGGCGGGCACTGCTGGTCGACTCCATCGCCAAGAAGGCACGCTTCCTGGCGACCGCCGTCGCCGGGCTGGGCCTCGCCGGCCGCGTGGAGATTGCCACGGCGCGCGCCGAGTCACTCGCCGCCGATCCGCGTCACCGCGAGCGCTGGACCGCGGTCACGGCGCGCGCCGTGGCGGCCCTGCCGGACCTGGTCGAGGTCGCCTTCCCGCTCCTCGCGCCCGGCGGCGTGCTCGTCGCCTGGAAGCGGACCGGGATCGACGACGAGACGCGCCGCGCGCTGCCCGCCCTGGCGGCGCTGGGCGGGGGAACCCTCGAGGTCATCGATACGGCGGAGCCGGTCCCTGCGGGTCACGTCCTGGTCGCCTGCCGGAAGGTCGGCCGTACGCCGGCCGGTTGGCCGCGGCCGCCCGCCGAGCGCGCCCGGCATCCGTGGTGAACCCGTGGGTCCGGCACCGCGTCCCGGAGGTTAGCCCGGAGGCGGCGGCCGCAGGCCGGGGTGGTCCGCCGGGCTGGCCGGGCTGGTACGCTCCCGCCTGATGCGGATCGCGGTCCTTTCGGACGTCCATGCGAACCTGCCCGCTCTGGAGGCGGTGCTTGCGGCCCTCGGACCCGTCGACGCCGTCTGGCACCTGGGCGACGTGGTCGGGTACGGGCCGCATCCGGACGAGGTGGTGGACCGGCTTCGCCGGCTGGGTGCGGTCGGCGTGCGCGGCAACCACGACGCGGCAGCCCTGGACCTCGAGCTCGCCGAATGGTTCAACCGAGACGCCCGGCGCGCCATCGAATGGACCGCCGGCCACATCACGCCCGCCACGCGCGACTGGCTGGCCCGGCTGCCCGAACGGCTCGAGATCGAGGGCATCACGCTGGTCCACGGCAGTCCGCGCGACCCCACCTGGGAGTACATCACGACGCCGTCGGGGGCCCGGGCGAACCTCGGGGCCTTTGCGACCGCCCACCTGCTCTTCGGCCACACCCACGTTCCCGGCGCGTTTCGCGACAGTCACGGCCGGATGGAGGCGATCGAGCCCTCGGACGGCTCCACGCTGGTCCTCGATGCCCGGCGCGTCCTCGCGAACCCCGGGAGCGTCGGCCAGCCGCGGGACGGCGACTCGCGCGCGAGCGCGGCGATCCTGGACACCACGTCCTCGACGCTGACCTGGCATCGGGTGGCCTACCCGATCGCCGCCACCCAGGCGGAGATCCGGGCGCGCGGCCTCCCGGCCTGGCTGGCGGATCGCCTGGCGGGCGGGCGCTAGCGTGATTGGTGGGCGCCGGCCCCTCCAGGGCCGCAAGATCGGGGACCGGCGTGTCCGGGTCGATCGGCCGCACTCCCCGTACTTCCGCTATACGGGCCTGGACACACTCTCGGCCAAAGAGTCGACACTCGCCCCGACGAGCGCCACCGGGAGGGCGATCGAGCGCACGCGCAGGCTTCTCTTCGGCCGGCGGCTGTCGAGCGACGAGGAGGCGCTCGAGCGGCTCCCGAAGAAGCTGGCCCTCCCGATCTTCAGCTCCGACGCGATCTCATCCTCCGCCTACGCCCCGGACGAGATCCTGATCGCGCTCTTCGCGGGCGGCGTCGTGGCGCTCCAGTTCTCGGTCGAGATGGCGTTGGCGATCTCCCTGATGCTCGCCGTGGTCTCGACCTCGTATCGCCAGGTCTGCCGTGCCTACCCGGCGGGCGGCGGGGCGTACACGGTGGCCCGGGAGAACCTCGGCCAGGTCTTCGGGCTGATCGCGGCCGGCGCCCTGATGATCGACTACGTGATGACCGTGGCGGTCTCCACCGCGTCTGCGGTCGCCCAGGCGTACTCGGTCTGGCCGGCCCTGTATGACGTTCGAGTGGAGGTCGGGATTCTCTCGATCGTCATCATCACGCTCGGAAACCTCCGGGGCCTGCGGGAGTCGGGGAACATCTTTGCGCTGCCGACCTACGCATTCCTTGGCCTCGCGCTGCTCCTGATCGGGCTCGGCCTCGTGCGAGCTGTCACGGGTCAGCTGCCGAGCGCGCCGGTACCGGCGCAGGTTCCCGTGCCGGGGACCGAGGCGGTCACCCTCTTTCTCCTGCTGCGAGCCTTCGCGGGGGGCTCGGTCGCCCTCACCGGCGTCGAGGCGATCGCGAACGGGGTACCCGCCTTCAAGCCGCCCGAGTCGAAGAACGCGGCCAACACGCTGACGATGATGGCGATCCTCCTGGGCATCCTCTTCGTCGGCTTCATGTTCCTGGCCGACGTGATGGGCCTCCGTCCGGCCGTCGAGGGTGGCGGGCCGACCGCGATCGCGCAACTGGGAAGCGCGATCTTCGGAGATGGGACGCCGCTCTTCGTCGCCCTGCAGATTGCGACGGCGCTGATCCTCTTCCTGGCGGTCAACACGAGCTTCAACGCCTTTCCGCGCCTGGCTGCCATCCTGGCAGGTGACGGGTACATGCCCCGCCAGTTCGCCTTCCGCGGGGATCGGCTCGCGTTCTCCTACGGCATCGTCATCCTGGCGGGAATCGCCGCCCTGCTGCTCGTCGTGTTCCAGGGTGACACGCACCTCCTGATCCCGCTCTACTCGGTCGGCGTCTTCGTCTGCTTCACGCTCTCGCAGGTCGGGATGGTCCGCCACTGGATCAGCGGACGCGATTCGGGCTGGTGGTGGCGGTCCGCCGTCAACGCCGTCGGCGCCGTGCTGACCCTGACCGTCCTGATCGTCGTCGCCAGCGTGAAGTTCGCCGGGGGTGCGTGGCTCGTCCTCGTGCTGATCCCGCTTCTCGTCCTCATGTTCTGGTTCATCCACCGCCAGTACGCGACGTCGGCCCGCGAGCTCGCCCTGCGCCCGGACCAGGTGATCGCGCCGCCGCACCGGGCCGAGCGCGTCGTCGTCCCGATCAGCGGCCTGAGCCGCTCGGTCGTCCAGGCGGTCAACGTGGGCCGGACCATCTCGTCGGACATCCGCGCCGTGCTCGTCATCGACGACCATGAGCTTGCCACGCGCGTGCGAGAGGACTGGGCCCGCCAGGTGCCGGGGGTGGCGCTGGTGGTCGTCGAGTCGCCGTACCGGGCGCTGACCGGCCCCTTCCTCGCGTATCTCGACGTTCTGGACCAGGCATGGACGCCGGACAGGGAGGCGCCGATCACGTTCGTCGTGATCCCGGAGTACGTCCCCCGTCACTGGTGGGAGCGGATCCTGTACAACCAGTCGACGAACCAGCTCCGCCGGGCGCTCCTGGGCCGGCCGAACACGGTCATCACCAACGTCCCGTACCGACGCGAGGAGCCCACGGTCTTCGAGCGGCGCGGGCAGCTGGACGGGCACGAGCCACCGGGCGAGCGCCGGAGCTGAGGCCGCCGATGGCACCACCAAAGGCACGCGCCGCCGTCCCGGACCCGGTGGTATCGTGACGGCCGACGGTCGTCATCCGTCGCGGCCCGCTTCCCGGGTCCGACCATCGTTGACCCTGAGGTCGCCCTCGCCCCGTGGCCGACAAGCCCATCCCGCTCTTCTCTCGCGTGGTCATCGCGCTCAACGGCGGCTCGTGTGACAACCGGATCGTCCGGATCGTGGTGGAGGCCGCCCGCCCGACGAAGTCCGAGGTCGTGGCGATCCACGTGGTCGAGATCGACTGGACGCTCCCTCTCGACGCCAGCGTCGCCGAGCGCTCCGAGAGCGCCCAGCGGGTGCTCGACTCGGCGGAGGCGGCCGCGGAGCATCTCCACGGCAAGCTGGAGCCCGTTCTGGTCCAGGCGCGGGACGTCGGTGCCGCGATCGTCGACGAGGCGGTGGAGCGGGAGGCGGACCTGCTGGTCGTCGGCCTTCCCTATCGCAAGAAGTTCGGTGGGGACTTCGCAATCGGGCGCACGGTTCCCTACGTCCTCAAGAACGCGCCGTGCGCCGTCTGGGTGGTGCGCGAGCCGATGCCTGCGGAGGTCCACGCATGAAGGTGGTCATCGTCGGCTGCGGTCGGGTCGGCGGGGCTCTCGCTGCATCGCTCGACGCATCCGGCCACCACGTGGTCATCATCGACCTGCTGGTCCGCGCGTTCGAGCGCCTGCCGGCCACCTTCGGCGGCGAGGCAGTGCGGGGCGACGGCACCGACGAGGACGCGCTGCGGCGCGCGGGCGTCGCCGGGGCCGACGTCTTCCTGGCGCTGACCGAAGGAGACAACCGGAACGTCCTGGCGGCCCAGCTTGCCCGGGAGGCCTTCGGGATCGGGACGGTCTACGCGAAGGTGAACGACCCGATGCGGGCGCAGGCCTACGCCGAGCTGGGGCTCGGAACCGTGTGTCGAACGACGATGATGGCCGACGGCATCCTGGGTGCCATGGGGCTCCCGGCGGGCGTCGAGCCTTCGGTCCGCCGCGGGGCCACGCATGACCACCCGCCGATCGGGGCCACCAGTCCCGTTCGGGCCGGGGAGGACTGAGCGTGTTCGTCCTCGTGGTTGGTGGCGGGAAGGTCGGCTACTACCTGACCCGCGAGCTGTCCGAGTCGGGTCACGAAGTGGTGCTGATGGAGAAGGATCGCCGCCGCGCCGACCAGATCGCCGACGAGATCGGCTCGATCGTGGTGGCGCGCGACGGCTGCGAAGGCAGCGCCCTCGCGGATGCCGGTGCGAACCGGGCGGACGTCGTCGCGGCAGTGACAGGCGACGACGAGGACAACCTCGTGATCTGCCAGATGGCGAAGCACCATTTCGCGGTTCCGAAGACGATCGCCCGGGTCAACAACCCCAAGAACGAGCCGCTCTTCAAGCATCTCGGCGTCGACGAGCTGATCTCGCCGACCCGGATGATCCTCGGCTCCATCGAGCAGGACATCCCCGTCCACGAGATCCTCCACCTGGCGCCGCTGACGCACGAGTACGAGCTCATGGAAGCGCATCTCGAGGTCGAATCGCCCGCGGCCGGCAAGACACCGATGCAGCTGACATTGCCCGTCGGGTGCTCGATCGTGGCGCTCGTGCGTGACGAGGTGGCCCAGGGCGTGGGCCCGGACACGGTCTTCCGGGCCGGCGACAACGTCATCGTGACCGGTCGACA
>JARLHH010000069.1 GCA_031292335.1 Candidatus Limnocylindrales bacterium
AGGTCGTAGAGGCGCGACGTGCCGGTCAGGGTGACGCCCGCTGCCAGGACGGCGCCTTGCCCCACCAGCACGCCGTCCAGGAGCAGGCAGCCCGCGCCGACGAAGGCGTCGTCCTCGATGATGACGGGCCGCGCGCCGGCCGGCTCGAGGACGCCGCCCACGACGACGCCCGCGGCAAGGTGAACGCGCGCGCCGACCTGCGCGCAGGAGCCGACCAGCACGTGCGAGTCGATCATGGTGTCGGCGCCGATCCAGGCGCCGACGTTGACGTACGACGGCGGCATGACGACGACGCCCGGCTCGAGGTGCGCGCCGGCCCGGATCGAGGACCCCCCCGGCACGATCCGCCACGGCCGGCCAGCCCTCACCGCGGCGCGCGCGTCGGGTGAGCCAGTCAGGTCCTTCGGCGGGAGGCCCACCCGATCCACGAAGCCGAACGTCTCGGCCGCCGACCACGGCCGGGTGGTGCGCTCGGCGAACAGGGCCAGGATCGCGGTTCGCGCATCCGACCGGACCGCCCAGCCGTCCGGCGACGCCGGATCCGGCACCGCGGCCCGGAGCTGGCCCGCCTCAAGCAGTGCCAGGGCCTGGTCCGCCTTGAGCGGGGCCCGCGTCGGATGCCGCGCCGACGCGGACGGCGCCGGCGTCCCGCGGCCGCTCATGCCGCCCCCTCGACCGCCACGGTCATCTCCCGCGCCGTGCGGCCACCGGGGAGCTCCAGCAGCCCGAGCGAGCGAAGCAGGAGCGCCAGGCGCTCGCGCGCGGTGTCGTCGAGCGAGAGGAGCGGACGCCGAACCGCATCGGAGACCAGGCCCATGAGGGCGAGCGCCGCCTTGACCGGCACCGGGTTCGGGGCACCCCGGAAGTTCCCCAGCATGAGGGGCAGCCATCGCTCGTGGATCCGTCGCGCACCCTCCCAGTCGCCGTCGCGGGCCGCGGCGCAAAGCGCGACCATCTCGCCGGGGATCTCGTTCGAGGCGACGGAGATCACGCCATTGCCGCCCAGCGCGAGAATCGGCAGGGTCCAGGCGTCGTCACCCGACATGACCGCCACGTCGGGCGGCCGCTCCCGGCAGATCCTCGCGATCTGCTCCAGGTTCCCGGAGGCTTCCTTCACGGCCACGATCCGCGGGTGCGCGGCCAGCCGCAGGAAGGTGTCCGCTTCCACGTTCGTTCCCGTCCGCGACGGGACGTTGTAGACGACCACCGGCAGGCCACCCTCGTCCGCCACGGCCCGGAAGTGGCTCTCCAGCATCCGCTGGTCCGGCCGGTTGTAGTAGGGCGCCACGACGAGCGCGGCGTCCGCGCCGAGCTCCGCGGCCCGCCGGGTGGCGCGGATCGTGGCGTCGGTGTCGTTGGTCCCGGTGCCCGCCACGATCGTGACGCGGCGCTGTGGTGCGCGGGCGGCCGCCACCTCGACCGTGATCTCGACGAGCCGCTCCCGCTCCGCCTGGGCAAGGGTGGGCGCCTCGCCGGTGGTGCCGCAGGGGACCAGGCCGTCGATGCCGGACAGGACCTGCCAGCTCACGAGGCGCCGGAAGGCGGGCTCGTCGAGCGCCCCATCGGGCGCGAAGGGAGTGACGAGCGCAGTGAAGGCGCCAAAGAGGACCGGGCGGGTCCGGTCGGCGTTGGGGGTGGTCGGTGTCATGGGGGTTGCTCCGTTTCGGGTGGTTCGCGGGGAAGGCCGCGCGGCCCCGGGCTCGAGAAGGCGGAGGTGGCGCACGACGTCAGCCGGCGGTGAGCACCTCCAGGCGATCGTCGACGTCGAAGACGGCGTCGAACCGATGGAGGCCTGCCGGCCGGGATTCGGCGACCAGCCAGTCGGCCGCCGCAACGACGCCGGACGCGCAGGCGCTCCGGTCCCGGGCGGTCAGGGTCAGCTCGAGCGTCTCGCCCGGGCCGTCGAAGCCGACGAGATGGCGGCCCGGGTTCGCCCCGGCCCGCACCCCGACCACCTCGAGCGAGCCGGGTTGGGCCGGGCCGTCGGCGGGTGAGGAGACGCGATCGAGCGACGGGTCGGCGGCGAGGATGCGGCGGGCGAGGTCACGCGCGGTGCCGGATGGCCGGTCGGCCTTGCCGCGCCGGTGCCACTCCACCACGTACGGCTCGTAGCCGGGCAGGCGCGCCATCTGCCGCGCGGCGATCTCCGCGAGCCGGGCGAAGACGAGCGCACCCGGGCTGAAGTTGGCGGCGGCGACCGCGGCGGCTTCCCGCGTGCGGAGCAGCTCGGCGACGTCGCGCCGGTCGTGATCCCATGCGGTGGTCGCAATCACGAGCCGTCGGACCCCTGCGCCGACGGCGGCCCGGACGTTCGCGAGCACGGCCTCGCCGCGCGACGCGTCGACGACGACGTCGATGCCGCCGAAGCAGCCCCGATCGTGCGCTCCGGTCGGCGGTCGCCCGACGACCTGCACGGCAACGCCGTGCGCCTCGAGCGCATTGGCGACCGCCCGTCCGAACGGGCCGTCACCCAGGATCGCTGCCTGCATCGTGGTGTCCTCCGCGTCGATACCTTTGACGCGGGGTCCGCCGGGGGTGGGAGGGCCGGATCGCCGCCGGGCGAATCAAGAGGCCGCGGTCACCCACTGGTGTCCGCGGCCCTCGGAGCCTCCGTTCCCTGGAGGCCCCCGGTCGTCGTCTGCGCGCGCCGTCAGAGCCCCAGGGCCCGTGCCTCCCGGCTGGGCCGCCAGAGCTTCTTCTTCGCCTCCGACGAGAAGAGGTGCCAGCGCATTCGCGGACAGTAGCCGGGTTCGCGATGTCGCGCAACCATTTGTACTCGCACACCCGCCGACCCCGCGGCGGGTATCGTCTACGGCGCGTGGGCCCGTAGCTCAGCGGCAGAGCGAGGGACTTTTAATCCCTGCGTCGTGGGTTCGAATCCCACCGGGCTCACCGAGATCACGCACCGACCCCGACTGGAGACGCAGCGTCCCGGCGGTGCTTGCATCCGCGATCCGGCGGCCCTCCCTTCTCGAGGGGGGATCTCCGGCGTCAGGTCGGGTCGCTGGCGTCGCTCGCCTGGCCCGGCGTACCCTGCCAGCCGCCGAAGCCGACGCCGCGCACGGCGGCATTGATCGTGCTCACGGTCGCCGCGGGATCCTCGACCTCCACGATGAGCGCGGCGTAGTGCTCGTGGTCGAGCTCGATCTTCACCGCCTGGGCGTGATTGTGCACGTCCATGAAGAGCCACTCCCCGTCGTAGAAGCTGCCCGCCGCGATAACGCCCGGCACCGACGTGCCGAGCAGGCGGAGGCCGCGTGGCTCGCGCAGGGCGTCGGGCGACAGGGAGGCTCCCCGCACATGCGCGAGCGGAACCTCGATCGTGCTCTTGAGGGCGAGCACCTTGTCCATTCCCTCGACGACGACCCGGAGGTGGCCATCGGTGATCTCCACGATCGTCATGTCGGCTCCTCGATCTTTTCGGAGTTGCTGCGCGGCTCGGCTCGTGTGCGCCAGAGAGGCTACTGCGCGGCGGGAGAGCGGGTGTTCGGGCGTCAGGCAGGCGCGCCGGCCGGGCGGATGACGGTCCGTCATGACAGCGCCGTGCTCGCGGGCCAACGTAAGAGCCTCCCCGATCGGACGGAGTGGCCGCGCGTTCGGGGCCGGTGCCACGACCCTCCACACACGGCCAGCAGTACAGATCCTCAAGGAGTCACCAATGGCAGATCTCGTCGTCATCGGCTACCCGGACGAAGCCACCGCGGACAAGGCCTACGTGGTCGTCGGCCAGCTGGAACACGACCTGATCATGCACGTCCACGGGGCCGCCGTGGTGGTCAAGCACCCGGACGGCCAGACCAAGATGGTGACCAGGACCGGGGCCACGAGCTCGGGCGCCCTGATGGGCGGATTCGTCGGCCTCATCTTCGGCATGCTCTTCCTCTTCCCCGTGGGCGGCCTGATTCTGGGCGGCATCTGGGGCGCCCTTATGGGCACGATGAGCGGCTGGGGCATCCGGGACGACTTCCGCCAGCGGACCCAGGACGTGCTCAAACCCGGCACCGCGGCGCTGGTCCTCTTCCTCGAGAAGTGGACCGAGGACAAGGCCCTCGCCGCGCTGGCGCCACTCGGTGGCGAGGTCATCAAGACGTCTCTCTCCGACCAGGCGACCGCGGAGATCAACGCCGCGCTGGATGCCGACCGGGCCGCCGCTGGAGCGCCCGCCGGAGAGCCACGCTAGATGGCCGGCGACAGCGAGAGCGGGCGGAACAGGAACGAACGCCAGGAGCACGATCGGAAGACGCGCGCGTACGAGGAGACGACCGGGAATCCCTACCACCTCTCGAGGGCCGCTCGGGGCGTCGGCGGCGTGCTTGCACTGACCATGGCGATCGCGCTGACGGGTCTCTTCGTCAGCGGCGCCATCCACTGGTAGGCCGGGCGCGGGCCAGGGGCTGACAGCCGGGCGCGCCGCGTCGTGACTGGCTCGGTGCGCCTTCGGCCTCAGGCGAACCCGGGATCCTCGCCGTGCGTGGAGCCCGCGGCGAGCGCCTGCGATCGGTCCTCCACCAGCGCCTCGGCTCGATCCGCGGCGATCGCGACGGCCTCGTCGAGCGCGATCTCCGGGTCGGCAGCCTGCATCTCGGCGACGACGTCGTCGAGGTTGATCCCCTCGACCTCGTCCACTGCTCGCCGGTTGATGACGTACCGGACCACGAGGCTGGCCGCCGCGACGATCGGGATCCCGAACAGCGCGCCCCAGAGCCCGGCGATCTGTGCGCCGACAAGCAGGGCGATGAGGACCAGGATTGGATGGAGTCCTGCCGTCTCCTTCATCAGGCGGGGTTGCAGGCCGTTGACAAGGAGCGTCTGCCCGACCAGGAGGAGTGCCACGACCGGCAAGGCAACCTCGGGCCGAAACGCGACGGCGACGAGCAGCGGTGGCAGAAGCGCGATCGGCGGACCGAAGAAGGGAATGAACATCGCCAGCGCCACGCAGACCGACACCAGGTACAGGTACGGCAGGCCGAACACGAGGCCGACTGCGAGCGTCAGGCCGACCTGCAGGATCACCAGGATCACCTGCGTTCGCAGGAAGCCGCCGAACGCCCTGCCGACCGACTGCTCGACGAGCTGGAGCTCCTGGGCGTAGCGGTTCGGGACGATCCGGTGGAGGCCGCCGAGGATGCCCTCGACGTCGGCGATCGCGTAGATCGACAGCACGACGATCAGGAACAGATCCCCCATCGCGGTCACGGTTGTGCTCGCGATCGCCTGGATCTGCGCATTCAGCGCCGTCGTCACGGTCGAGAAGAAGGACCTCTGGGCCTGGTCGAACGTGGCGGCCAGGTCGACCGTGCTCAGGCTGATCCCGAGCGTGCGCTGGACGCCCACCAGCAGGGTGTGAACGCGCGCGGTGATCTCGTCGCTCCTGGAGACGATGTCGGCCGCCTCGCGAGCCCCGATCTGGGCCGTTGCGGACACGACCAGGCCGACGCACACGAGGACGGCGAGGTACACGATCGCGATCGCCTTGCCGCGCCCGATTCGCAGGCGTCGGTGCGCGAGGTCGACGAGGGGAGCCACGACGAAGACGAGCAGCCAGGCGAAGAAGACGATCAACAGGATCGAGCTGAAGCCGCCAGCGATCGACACGATCTGTTCCGCGACCGCCAGGCCGAAGAAGGTGCCACCGAGCACGTAGAAGGCGGTCGTGGCGCGGGGCCGCGCGACGCTCGCCCCGTGGGCCGGCACGCGTGCGCCGGCGTTCATCGCGGGCGGCCTGGTGGTCGCGCGACCTCGACTCGTGAGCCGACGCGGGTGGCCTCGCGTCGCTCGGTGCGCCGGCCTTCGCGTGGTACGCGACATCGCCATCCGGCGATCGCGAAGGGGGCCGGTCGCGGCACTGAATCACTGCTCCCGGTGCGGCCGGGAGGGAGTCCAAGCGGCACCGGGAGCAGCGCGGAGGGGAAGTGTTCCACCTGTACGCCTGGATCTACGCTCGATCCAGAGTCGAGCGCACTGTGCGCCGTGCGGGCGCGCGCGTCATTACGGTCCGTCATGTGGTTCCGCGCGGCCCGTCGCCGCACCCGTCAGCCAGGCGGCGCAACGCCGACGGTCATCGTTACGACGAGGAGAACCAGGAGGATCCCGAGGAGAAGGACGGTCGTCTCGAGCTTGACTCGCCGTCCCGGCCCGGCCTCGGCCTGCATTCCCATGCCGCCGGCAGGATCGTCAGCGCTGCGGGCTTCGATGGTCGTCACGGGATCTCCCGGTCCTCAGACATATGTTCACGGCCGAATCCCGGGGATCTCGATGCCGATCCCGAGTGACGTCGGCGAATGACACTCTCAGGGATCCAGGCGGCCGCGTCATTACGGGCCGTCATGTCGCCCGGCGCCGGAGCCGGGGGATGTTCCCGGCGGCGCTCAGCCCGGCGGCTCAGCCCCGGCGCGCAGCCCCCGCGCGCTCTCCGGTCGTGCGGCGCTCGCCGGCGCCCGGCCCGTCATCCCAGCCGGTGTTGGAGAAGGTCGGGATGAAGCGGTAGCCCTGGCCGGGGACGGTGGCGATGAAGCGCGGGTGGCGGTAGTCGTTCTGGAGCTTGACGCGCAGGCTGCGGACGTGGCGGTCGACGATGTTGCTCTCGGCCACGAAGTCGGTGCCCCAGATCGCGTCGAGGATCTCCTCCCGCGTCACGACCTGCCCGCTCCGGCTCGCGAGCAGGTAGAGCAGGCTCTGCTCGATGCCCGAGAGGTGGACGACCGAGTCCCCCGCGAGGACCTGCCGGTTGAGGATGTCGATCTCGATCTCGCCGAGCCGGATCACGGGGATGAGCGGGCGGTCGGACCCCGACGCCCGGCGGGTGATCACGATCGCGCGGGCCAGCAGCTCCTCGGGCGAGAAGGGCAGCGTGAGGATGTCGTCCACCCCGAGGTCGAAGGCGGCGAGCTTGGTCCGCAGGTCGCCCCGGCGGGTCAGGCCCAGGACCGGCGTGGCGACCCGGGTCAGGCCGTTGGCGGCCCCGATCTGGCCGAGCAGGGCGGTGCTGTCGTCGTGGTCCATGTCGATCACCGCGAGGTGGGGCGACCACTCGGCCAGGATCGCCTTCGCCTCGGCGAGCGTGCGCGCGGCCCGGACGGCGAAGACGCCGTGGTTCAGGGTCAGGGTGATGAGGTCCACCACCAGCGGGCGGTCGTGGAGCACGAGCGCCCGGCGGGAATCGAGCACGTGCGGTCGCACGGTCCCGTCCATCGGGCATGGTCCCTCGCTGCAGCTGCCAGTTGTTCTCGCCTGGGCGGCGCGGCAGCCCCCCGGCCCGTGGAGATCGCCGCGAGGCCGACGCGACCCGCGGCGATCCATGCTCTGGCCGACTGTCCGAGCCCCCTGAGCCTACCCACCGTCCCCCGGGACGCAATGTCAAAGTACACAGGTGCGCGGGCGATCTCGCGGTACGATCGGCGGGAGGCCACGAGGAGTTGCATGGACGCGATCGAATCAGTTGGCACCTACCTCGCGCGACTGCTCCCGGGCGCCAATGCCGACAGCCTGCGGCGCCTGGGGCATGGCGCCCAGGAGAAGGCCTTTCGCCGCCGCGACGTCCTGCGCCCGAGAGGAGGCCAGCTGCCTCCGTTCGTCGTCCTTGATGGCCACGTCATCACCCGCCGCGTCGCGGAGACGGGCCAGGTCCGTGCCGCGCTGATCGCAGGGCCCGGCTATCTCGGAGGGCTCCGCTCGATCAGCGACCCCGACGGCGACGCGTTCTACGAGTTGGTCGCCCTCACCGATGGGACGTGGGCGACCTGGGATCCCGGATACGTGCGAGGGCTCGCCCTGAAGGACGCCGGGCTGGCCGTCGGCCTCCTTGACCTGTCAGCGGATTTCGCGATGGTCCTGAACGTGCGGCTCGATGAGCGGTCCTTCCAGAATGCGCGCCAGCGGATGGCTGCCATCCTCACGCGGTACGGGACGGTGATCTTCGACACGCCCCACCCGGTTGCCCAGCGAGCCGATCTCGCCGCCATGATCGGAACAGGCCGCGTGATGATGTACCGCGCACTCCGTGGGCTGGAGGCTGACGGACTCATCGAACGCCAACACGGCGGCGGCATCAACATCCTGGACGCGGAGCGGCTGGCCGGACTGGTCACCGTGGCGCCCCCGGACGGCGCTCCGGATCTCTGAGCCACGGTTCGCTGGCTCCCGACGCCTTTGTCGTGACGATGCCGTCGCGCCGCATGGTGAAGCCCGCACCGTGGGCGTTTAGGCCCTCACCATGAACGGATCGTGCCGACAGCACGTGGAGCCTCGCTGGTGGCCCCGGGCCGCTCTGCTGGGTGGATGCGACTTCTCACGGACCGGCGGACGTCAGGTCTGGCCGTGGGCGACGAGCACTGGGATGGGGCTGTGCGCCGCGACATGGGCGGATACCGAGCCGAGGAGCGTGCTCCCGAGACGGCCCAGACCCCGCGTTCCCATAACAACGAGGTCGTATTGCCCCGAGGCGGCCGCATCGACGATGGTCTGCCCGGGCTGACGGCCCCCGATGGCTTCCGTCTCCGCCGGTGGCCCGCCGTTCGCCTCGATCGCGGCCGCCTCGACCTCGAGGAGGGCGCGGGCGCTCAGGAGAGCCGCCTCAAGGTCGCGCGAGTAGTCGGGTTCGCCCTCGAAGCCGGGTGGCACCGGGTACACGGCGAGCAGGGTTAGGCTCGCCCCCAGCGCGCGGGCCAGCTCTGCGGCGGTCAGCGCAGCTCGCCTGGAGTGGGCGCTCCCGTCCGTCGCGACGAGGATCCGTGTGAACATCCCGCACCCCCCTGTGTCGGGTCGTCGCTCCAACGGGCTGCTTTCGCGCCGCCCGCCCTGCTGCGCCCTTCGCGAGTATCACCCCGGTGACGCGCCCTGACCAGTGCCGGCAGGCTGGACAGGCCGCGCGCGCATGGAGCCGCCGCCGTGGCAACCTCGTGACGGCTCGCCCTTACTCTGCCTCGACGGGAACCGGTTCCCGCTCCGGCCCGAGGAGCTCCCCTTCGATCGTGATCCTCGGCAGCCAGTGGAGGAATGAAGGCAGGTACCAGTTCCAATCGCCCAACAGGCGCATCGTCGCGGGCAGCAGCACGCCGCGGATGATCGTGGCGTCCACGAAGACCGCGACCGCGAGCCCCAGCCCGAGCTCGCGGATGATCACGAGGCGGAGCGTCACGAAGATCGCGAACACGACGACCATGATCGCCGCGGCGCTCGTGACCGTGCCCGCCGTAAGAGTGATCCCGCGCGCGACCGCCGCGTGGGAGTCGGCGCCCTGGTCAAGGGCCTCCTTGACCCGCGAGAGGATGAACACCTCGTAGTCCATCGAAAGCCCGAACAGGATCGTGAAGACGAAGATCGGCACCCAGTTCTGGATGACGTCCGTCGCCCGGAGGCCCAGCTGGGTCCCGAACCAGCCTTCCTGGAACACGAGGACCAGAGCCCCGAAGGCGGCCCCGGTCGAGAGCAGGTTGAGCAGGATCGCCTTGATCGGTATCACGATCGAATGGAAGACGAGCAGGAGGAGCAGGAACGAAAGACCGAGCACGAAGACGAAGATCCGGCCCATCCCGTCGGTGTAGATCTGGGTCTGGTCGAGGCTGACCGCGGCACTTCCCCCGACATACGCGCTGACGCCCGGCAATCCGCCGAAGATCGCAGGAACGATGTCCGCCCGGACATTCCGGACGA
>JARLHH010000372.1 GCA_031292335.1 Candidatus Limnocylindrales bacterium
CAAGAAGTCGCTCGTCCAGCAGATCTGACCTGAGCGACGTCGACGTGACCGGATCGGCGGACCGCAGGGCGTCCGCAGGCGCGACTTCCGACCGCAGGGAGGTCGGAGCGCCGGAGGAGCCCCGAGGATCCGCGAAGTCCGTCGCGTTCATCGATTTCCACTGCCACACCAACGCCTCGTTCGACAGCCTCTCGGATCCCGTCAAGGTCATGCGGGCCGCCCTGCGGCGGGGGATCACGCACCTCGCGATCACGGACCACGACCGGATCGACGGCGCGCTGCGGGCCCGCGACGGCGCACCAGACGGCCTGACGGTCATCGTCGGCGAAGAGGTGAAGACGGCGGCGGGCGACCTGATCTGCCTGTTCCTGGATCGCCCCGTTCCCCCGGGGCTCTCGCCGGCGGAGACGATCGCGCTGGTCCGCGAGCAGGGAGGGCTGGTCGGGATCCCCCACCCGTTCGACCGGCATCGCAACTCGATGGCCAGTGCGGAAGCGGAGTTCGAGGCGCTGGCCGGGCTCGTGGACTGGGTCGAGACGTACAACGCGCGGGTCGTCTTCGGCGACGGCAACGAGCGCGCCCAGGCGTTCGCGTTACGCACGGGGCTCCCCGGAGTGGCGGTGTCCGACGCGCACTCGATCCTGGAGGTCGGAGTTGCCTCGACGCGCCTGGTCGGCAACGCATCCACCCCGTCGGGGCTCATGCAGGCGCTGGCCACGGCCCAGGTGCAGCCCGGCCATGCCACCTACCTGGCGCGGGGGATCACCCCCTTCGCCAAGCTGCTCCAGCGAGCCCGTGGCAACGGCCGCGTGCGCCGCGTCCCAACCCGGGACCTGCCATGACCGTGCTCCCGCCGGCCGACCAGGACGCCGCTTCCGACGCCGGCGCCGACCAGCTCTCGCTGGGCAGGCGCCTGCGCCAGCCCCGGACGATCCTGAGCCTCGCCGTCCCGATCGTGCTGCTCGTGCTCATCTTCCGGGTCGCGCTCAACGTGGACGTGGACCAGCTGGTGGCGGCGGTCCGGGCGGCGAACCCGGTGCTCCTGCTGGCCGCCTTCCTGGTCTTCTACGCCGGCTTCCCGCTGCGGGGATTCCGCTGGGCGCTCCTCCTGCGCGGTGCGGGCTTCCGGCTCGGCACGCCCGATGCCACCCGCATCCTGTTCCTGTCATGGCTGGTCAACTGTCTCGTGCCGGCGAAGCTCGGCGACGTCTACCGCGCCTACCTCCTGAAGATCAACAGCACAGCCTCGCTCTCGCGCACGTTCGGGACCGTCTTCATCGAGCGGATCCTGGACCTCTTCGTGATCGCGATGCTCGGTCTCGCCGCGGGCTACTGGAGCTTCCGGTCCGGCATGCCGCCGTCGATCCAGTTCGTCTTCGCCATCGGCGTGGGCGTGGTCGTGGTCCTGGCCCTCCTGCTCCTGACGATGCGCAACTTCGGGCGACGGATCCTCGTGGTGCTCCCCATCCCGCGGCGCGAGCGGCTGCTGGAGCTGTATGACCGGTTCGAGGAGGGGGTCTTCGGTGCGGTGGGCATCCGGGCGCTTCCGGGCCTCGTGATCGTGACCGGGCTGATCTGGGGCACGGAGTCGCTCCGGCTGTACCTCGTGGTCAAGGCGCTGGCTCTCCCCGGCGTCGACCTTGGCCTCTCCGGTGCCGTCTTCGTCGCGCTGATCGGCTCGCTCCTCACGGCCGTCCCGCTCAGTCCTGCCGGCCTCGGGATCGTGGAGCTGGGCGTGGTCGGCGTCATGACCGCTGCCTACCGGATCCCGCTGACCGAGGCGACCACGATCGCGCTGGTGGACCGCACGATCAGCGTGTTCTCGATCATCGTCATCGGGGGGATCTACTACGCGATCTCCCCGCTGCGGCGGGGAGGCGGCCACCTGGGCGAGGAGATCCCCGCTCCCGTCTGACTCCGGCGGGACGCGATAGGGAGCGGCCGCCCGCGCGGGCCCGGCCACCCGGGCCGACCGGCGCCCTTCGGGGGTACCAACGGGTCATGGTTCCCGCGTGCGCCACTTCCGATAGTGACACCGACGCGGCACCCCCCGCGTGACCACGGAGCGCGAAGCCCGACATGACCACGCAGACCGGCCGGCCGTTCAACGAATGGCTTCGAGCCCAGCTCAAGTCCAAGAAGATGTCGCAGCGACAGCTGGCGCAGGCGTCCGGCGTCGACCACTCGACGATCTCGCGGCTGGTCCGCGGCGATCGGACCCCGTCGCTCGGGACCGCCACGAAGCTCGCCCGCGGCCTGCGCGAGATCCGCGACGACGCGGACGCGCCGCAGTACCTGGGCCTCGTGTCCGGCGGCACGACCATGAACCCGACCGCCCGCGTGGAGTACGCGCTCCGCGCGGACGACGCCCTCGGCGAGGCGCACGTGCGCCAGGTCATGGAGTACTACCTCGCCGTCCGCATGCGCCGGTACGCGCGCCCCGTGGCGCCGCCGAGCGCCCGGCCGGCGTACGCGTCGCTCCCGGCTCGACAGGGCATCACGGCACTCGCATCCGTCGTCGGCGGGTCGCCGGTTGCCGATCGCGGGCTGCAGCCGGGGCGACCATCCAGCCTTCTCAGCCGGCGGCCACCGAACCGCTGAAACCGAACCCTCCCGCACCCGGAAGGCCCCTCCCCTCCCGGGTCTCAGGCACAGCGAACGCCGGCGTTCTGGGGCGCCGGCGTTCGCGCGTTCACGGGGTGCCGCGGTCGTAGACGGAGATCGTCCGGCCGGGCGCGGGCGAGAATCGGTCCACCAGGATGGGCTGCGGGACCCCTGCACGCGCCAGCGCGGCCGCTTCCGCCGGACCCCTGCACGCCGCGCCCACGACCGCCTGGAACAGGTCGTCGCAGATCACGACCAGCCGGCTCGCCGCGGGAACGGCGACGGGCGTCACGCCGAGAAGGCCGAGGGGATACGAGTACGCCGTGACCGGCTTGAAGGGCGGCACGTCGAGGAGCGCCGTCGGGACACCGCGGATCTCGGGGGCCAGCCGCGCCGCAGCCTGTTGGGCATCGGGCCAGTTCCCGTTCGAAGCCACGGCTGGCGGCTGGGTGCCGAGGTTCCACGCGACCAGCGCGGCAACGCCAACCACCGCCAGGCCGCGCCCGGCGACGTCGCGCCGCCAGAGTGCCGCCGCGCCGAGGCCGACCAGGACCAGGATCGCGGGATCAACGTACGCGTGGTAGTGGTCGACCGGAAGTGGTGTCACGGTCGCCAGTGACGCCACGAAGAGCGCCAGGAGCAGGGTCGCGGAAACGACCCAGCCGGTCAGCCATCGGGTCGCGATCGCTTCCGCCCCGCGCGACGCCACGATGCGCCAGGCGACGAGCACGCACGCGGTCAGAACGACGACGAATGAAACGGCCGGTGCATCGGTCGCGAGGCCCGTCAGCGGCCATGCGACGACCCGCAACGGCACGAACAGGAGCCGCACGACGAGGCCGGGGCCGGACGCGTCGCCACCGGCACGCAGGTAGTCGAGCGCCGCGCGGGTCTGGTCGAACCCCGACCCCAGCTCATGGAGCAGCAGCGGGAGATAGCCGAGCGCGATCACCGCGAGACCCGCCAGTCCCCAGCCGAGGATCGAGCGGCGGCGGCCGGGGCTCCGGCGCAGGTCGGCCAGCCAGAGGGCGACGAGGGCCGGAAGGGCCAGGATCCCCAGCAGGTGGGCCTGCTGCACGACGGCCTGGGCGGCGCCCGCCGCGAGCCACCAGCGCGGGTTTCGCGTCGCCCAGGCACGCCACCCGCTCGCCAGGTCGAGCGCCGCCGCGAGCGGCAGGAGGTTCGGGTTCCAGATGAAGGTCGAGGAACCCACCGCGGTGGCCGACGTCGCGGCCAGCAGCCCGGCGACCAGACCTGCCGCGGGACCTCCCATCGCTCGGCCCAGCCACCAGATGACGCCGACCGCCGCGATCCCGAAGAGCGCGATCAGGAAGACGACCGCGGTCGGGTCCGTTCCTCCCGCCGGGATGGCCGCCGGGGCAAGGAGGTAGTAGTAGAGCGCACCGTGGTGAACATTGCCGATCGAGGTGGACGGCCCGAGGAGCGGCACGACGCCGTGCGTCACGAACGCCTGCAGCGTCGTCATGTCCACGCCCTGGTCCGAGTCCCACCCTCCGCGCCCGGCAAGCCCCGGCAGGCGGAGCGCCGCGGCAAGGACGAGCAGGCCGGCCAGGACGGCCAGGTCGCGTGCCCGCGTCGACGTGCGCATCAGGGGGGCTCCGCGGCCCGCGCCCGGCTCCCGCGCAGGTTCAGCGCCTCCGGCGGGAGAAGTGCCGGCCGGATGCCGGCCGCGAGGTCGCGCGCCCGTGACACGTTCACGGCGTCGAAGCCCTCGTCCATGCCGGGCGTCTCGAGGTAGTACGCGACATGGGCGAGCGCGGGGTGGGTCAGGAAGCGCGCCAGGCCGTCACTGCCGATCTCGCCGGCCGCCAGGTGCTGGTGCCGGTCGACCCGCGACCCGAGGGCGGCCCTGGAATCGTTGAGATGAATCATGACGACTCGCTCGAGGCCGATCCGGGAGGTGATCGAATCCACGAGCGCGTCCACCGCCTCGCTCGTGTCGATCGCGACGCCCGCTCCCCAGAGATGCGCCGTGTCCAGGCAGAGCCCGACCCGCTCTTCGGGGACGCCCCCTGCGGCGATCGCCTCGAGGATTCGGGCCAGCTCGTCGACGGAGGTGCCCAGGCCGTCGCCGCCTCCCGCCGAGTTCTCCAGGACCAGCGTCGCCGCGTCCGGGCCAACGGGCGTCTCCGCGAGCACGCGCGCAACGCCGTCTGCGACCCGGGCGACCCCCGCCTCGACGCCCGCGCCCCGGTGCGAGCCGATGTGGACGTTGACGAACCGGGCCCCGTACGCCGGCGCCACGGCCAGCTCCCGCATGAGCACGCCCAGCGACCGCTCAAACAGTTCGTTGTCGGGCCCTGCCAGGTTGACGAGGTACGCGGCGTGGATGGCGAGCGGCCCCAGCCCCAGCTCGGCAACCTTCGCCCGGAACGCCGGCAGCTCGGCGGGGAGCTCGGCCCGGCGACGCCACGCCGTCGGGTTGTCGGCGAAGAGCTGGAGGCTGTCGGCCCCGATCTCGCGGGCGCGCTCGGCTGCCCGGACCATCCCGGCGCCCATCGCGAGATGCGCCCCCAATCGGCGCCCATCCAGGAGCCCGGACGCCGCTTGCGGCGCCGGAGCGTCCACGGCCCGGGCCGATCGACGAGTGGGCATCGACCCGATCGTACAGGAGCCGATGCTCCGCGGCGCGCCCGTCGGTGGCCACAGTAGGCCCCGCGCGACCCCAGGGGCGCAGCCGCCGGCCGGCCCGGCCCGGCCGTCCCTCCGTCTTCAGCGCGAGCGGGGTGCCCTGTTCGAGGTGTACTCGCCGGCGACGACCGGCTCGATCAGGCCGAAGTCGCCGTCGTTGCGCCGGTAGAGCACGTTGACGCGCTCGCTCTCCGCGTTCACGAAGACGAAGAAGGCGTGGCCGAGCGACTCCATCTGCGCGATCGCGTCCTCCTCGAACATCGGCTCGAGCGCGAACCGCTTGGACTTGACCACCCGGCGCTCGCGACTGCCCTCCGCGGTGCCATCCGCGATGCGGGAGAGGATGCCCTTCTCCTCCGGGGCGCGTGCGCGGACGCGGGGCTTCTCGCGGTGGTCGACGGCACGCCGCTCCACCTTGTCCACGACCTCGTCGATCGCCGCCTCGTAGGTCGCCGCGTCGGCACGGCCGCGGAGCGGCTGACCGTCGATCACGAGGGTGACCTCGGCGATCCGCGAGTCGTCGGCGCTCCGGTGGCGCTCGACGGAGAGCTCGAGGATCGCGTCCGTCCGGTCATCCAGGAAGCGCTCCAGGCGCCGCATCTTCCGTTCGGCATATTGCCTCACGGCATCGGGGACATCGAGGTTCTTGCCCTTGACGATCGTCCTCACGGTTGACCTCCAGGGTGGCGGCGGCCCGTGACGCGAGGAGCGGCGCGGGCGACCGGCAGGCGTGGTCCGAGTATAGCCCGGGGTGATTC
>JARLHH010000070.1 GCA_031292335.1 Candidatus Limnocylindrales bacterium
CCGCGATCCCCGCTGCACGGAGCGTCGCGCACAGGCCGTCAAGATCGTCCACGCGCAGATTGAGCATCCATTGGCGATCCGCAGCGAAATAGCCCGTGTCGGCCGGGAACGGCGCGAAGACGCTGGGCCCCGCCTGCGTCTCCCACGAGCCGTATGGCGCCGAGCCCACGCCGAGATGCTCGACGTACCAGGCGCGCGTCGCCTCGGGATCCTTCGCCCGGAAGAAGAAACCGCCGATCCCCGTCACGCCCATGCTCGCCTCCCCGTCATCCCGTAGCCGAAGCCGGCAGGACCGAGATCATGCCATCGGCCGCCGTGCACCCCTGCTGTGGTGGATTCTCTTGTCCGGATCCCCAGGTCCGCAGCCCGTTGATGACCCCGCCTCCGGCAGTGTCGCCGGGCCGCCTCTTGTCTGCCAGCCGTCCAACGCGACGCGTCAATTGTCCATCTGGCCCCGCGGAACAGGCGACACCGATGCCGTGTCAGGGGAGTGTACGGACGGGGGAACAGACTTCGGCCCCGGGCCGCCCGGTGCGCATCCCAGCCTCGGAGGGGCGGAGCGCCCGGTGCGGAGCCCGGGGCGAGCGACTGAACGCTGGCGACACCGCCGACCCCCGGCGCGACGACGGAAGAGGGCCGGGCTTTCCAACGACCGCGGTCACGGGGCTGGATGCCGCGTCGCGCACGATGGGTCACAGGGGGACCAGCACCACGTCCAGAACGTCATGAGCCGGCTATTCCCGGCGCATCCGACGTGCCAGGGCGCCGACCGCGAAGATCGTCGCTGTCGCGGCACCGAATAGCGCGAAGAGGAGCGTTGGGATGACGCCGGACCCATCTCCGGACCCGGTGCCGTCGGTGCTCGTCGGCGGGATGGTCGCGGTGCTCGCGGGCGATGTGGCCGGTGACGGCTTGCTGGTGGTCACGGCAGATGCCACCGATGCGACGTGCCAGGTCCCGCCAAACGCCGCGAGCCCCTCGCCGTTCGTCTGACCGGCCGCCGTGTCACCGGCGAAGTAGTAGAGCGGATGGCCGTTGAGCGCCACCTGGGTGGAGCCGTTGTCCGCACGCGTGAACATCGAGAAGGTGCCGGTGGATCCGGCCGGCCCGCTGACGGAGCCGCCCGGGGCGACGACCAGCGCTGGCCAGCTGGCGAGGCAGCCGCCGGTGCAG
>JARLHH010000373.1 GCA_031292335.1 Candidatus Limnocylindrales bacterium
CGGCCCGCCGAGCTCGGCCACCGCGCGCATCGCCCGCGCCAGGTCTGCGGCGTCGCCCGGGGAGAAGGAGCGCGCCGTCGCGGGGCCGAGCAGCTCGGCGATACCCGGGACGTCCGGCGCGACGACCGGGAGCCCGAACGTGTAGGCCAGCAGGAGAACCCCGGAGTTGAGCGTGCGCCGGTAGGGGAGCACGACCGCGTCGGCGGCCCGCAGGTACACGGGCATCTCCGCGGCCGGGATCCGGGTCGCCCGGACCAGGATCCCTGGGTGGCGCTCGGCGCGGCGGACGAACGCGGCCGCGACGGGGTCGTGATCGGGCGCCCCGGCGACCAGGAGGCGCCGCCGCGAGTCCTCGGCGTAGAGCGTATCGAAGGCGGCCATCAGCTCGTCGAGGCCCTTGTACGGCTTGATCGCGCCGAGCAGCGCGAAGACCGTGTCGTCGGCGTCGAGGTCGAGCTGGTAGCGCGCCTCTTCCCGCGTGATCGACGTGTCGTA
The DNA here is from genome assembly GCA_031292335.1 of Candidatus Limnocylindrales bacterium. Lineage (GTDB taxonomy): Bacteria > Chloroflexota > Limnocylindria > Limnocylindrales > CSP1-4 > CTSoil-043. The sequence continues at coordinate 496 of JARLHH010000373.1, forward strand.
CGCCCCGAGGTAGCTCGGGTGCGGGACGTGGAAGGTCCGCTCGGGAGGCAGGGCGAACAACCCCGCCACGGCCGCGGCCGTGTCCGCGGCGAGGACGTGCACGGCGTCGGCCCGGTCCAGGACGGCCTGCTGGAGGGCTGCCTCGTCATCCGCGCGGACGGAGTCGTGCGGGAGCACGTTGTGGACGGTCCACACCAGCCTTCCGCCGGTCGCCCGGAACCGGTCCAGGCGGGCGAGGAAGTCGGCCGTGGCGGCCGCCGCGCCGTCGGCCGGGATGCCGGCCAGGACCGTGTTCGTCCAGTGCAGGTGCAGCACGACCTGGACTCCGAGGCTCCCGAGCCCCGCCACCGCGTCGAGCTCGTCCAGGCGTGCCATCGGGAGCGGGGCGACCCCGAACTCCCAGGCGGCCCCGTAGAGGAGCGCCTGGAACGGGTTGGTCCGCGCCACCGGGTGGTAGGCGAGGAGGATCGGGCGGTCCACGCCGAGCGCGTCCAGCTGGCGGACGGCACCCAGCCCGTCGAGGTAGGCCGAGCGACCCTTCAGCTCCCCGCGCAGCTCAACCCGCATCCGGACCCTCCGGTCCGGGCAGTCGCACCCCGAGTCGCGCGTACAGGTCCCGGTAGCGGTGCCCGTTGCTCGCCCAGGTCCGCTGCGCCGTCACCCAGGCCCGGCCGGCGGCGCCGAGTCGCCTCGCCAGGGAGGTGTCGTCGAGGACCCGTTCCAGGACCGCGACCAGGCCGTCCACGTCGCCGGCAGGAAACCGCAGGCCGCGCTCGTCGGGCGCGGCAACCTCGACGAGCGCCGGCAGGTCGCTCACCACGAGCGGCAGGCCCGACGCGAGCGCCTCGAACGGCTTGAGCGGCGTGACGAAGCGGGCTGCCCGGTCGTCCCGGCGCGGAACGACGAACACGTTGAACTGCGCGTAGTAGGCCGGGACCTCGTCGTGCGGGACCTGGCCCGCGAAGACCACCGCGTCCGCCACGCCCCGCGTCGCGGCCAGCGCCTCGAGCTCGCCCCGGCGTGCGCCGTCTCCCACGAGCAGGCAGGCCGCGGCACGCCCGCGGGCGCGCAGGCGGGCGGTCGCCTCCACGAGCAGCTCCTGGCCTTCGCGGGCGTGGTCGAGGTTGCCCAGGTAGCCGAAGACGGCGCGCCCGGTCAGGCCCAGCCGATCGGCGAGCGCCGCGTCGCGCGGTCGCGGTGCGAAGAAGTCGACGTCCACCCCGTTGGCGACGACGACCACCCGATCCTCCGCGACACCCCGCTCGATCACCTCGCGGCGCATCGTCTCGGACAGGGTGACCACGGCGTCGACGGCGAGCATGGCCCGCGTCTCGGCCGCCCAGCGACGGCGCGCGTACTCGGCGTTCTCGCCCGCGTCCGCGTTCGACGACCAGGTTCCCTCGAAGAAGGACCGCATCTCGTAGACGACCGGGACGCGCAGGTGGGCACCGAGCGCCAGCCCGACCAGGGCGCCGTCCGAACCGCGCGGGCCCGACGCGGCGTGGATCACGGCCGGGCGTTCGGCGCGCGCGACGCGGGCCGCCAGCCAGCTGTGGTCGCGCAGGGCCAGGTCGTCCGGGCGGTCGTCCGGGTACGCGCCGCCGGGGTCGAGGCGGTGGTACCGGATCCCGTCGACGATCTCCAGGGCCGGCGCGCCGGCAACCCCGGCGTTCCGCGGGAAGCCCGGCGGGGTGACCACCACCGGCGTCAGTCCCGCGTCCCGCTGGGCGAGGACCATGTACTGGCTCCGCGTCGTGAACCCGGTCTGCCGGTGCGGGACGGACTCCTTGAGCAGGTGGAGCACGACGCCCGGCCGCGGCTCGACCGGTTGGACGGGCCCCGGGATCCGCGGCAGCCAGCGGGGGTCGGTCTCCACCAGGCGGGCGACCGTCTCGCGCTCCACCCGGCCGAGGCCGGGCTCGTCCGCCACGGCCCGCAGGTCCGCCAGCGCGTCCAGCGACGCGTTCAGCTCGCCCAGCCGGGACAGGGTGAACCGGCGGAGCGACAGGAGACGCACATTCGCCGGCCGCTCGGCAAGGCCCGCGTCGATGCGGGCGAGCGCCTCCGCCGGGCGATCATCGTCGAGGTCGGCCCGGATCTGCTCGAACAGGGCCGGGTCGGGCGCGTCAACGCGGCGTGCGGGACGCTTCGGCTCGCGCCCGGCCACGAACGCCGCGATGTCGCGACCGATCCAGGCGAGGGCCTCGTCCCGCGGCGAGGGAAGCAGGTGGGCCACCGCCCGCGCGGCGCCCCGCAGGGAGGGCCTGCGGCGCGGCCGACCGCTGGGGACAGGATCCCGTGTCATCGCCCGCAAGGATAGCGGGCTAGCCGAGCGCTCCGAGGCGCTCGTAGAGCTCGCGGTAGAGCTGGCCGTTCCGTTGCCAGGTCCGGTGCTCGAGCACCCAGGCCCGCGCGTTGCGCCCCAGGCGATCCCGCTCCGC
>JARLHH010000374.1 GCA_031292335.1 Candidatus Limnocylindrales bacterium
ACCGCGCTCGGTCCGGCGGCCCGTGCAACGTATGACCGCTTCGCGGCGGCCTGGGCGTCCGGCCGGGATGCGCCGGCCGCCGTCTCGTCGCCGGGACCCACGATCGGAGGGTATGGCGGGTACGGCTCGTCGTCCGGCGGGTACGGTGCGGGTTCGCCGTCGGAGGAGTACGGCTCGTCATCCGGCGCATCCTCGGGCGGGTACGGCTCCACATCGGGATCGGGAGGTGGCTACACGATCTCCGGCCCCGACACGGCGAGCCCGGGTCCCGGGCCAACCGAGGAGGGCATCTCCGGGTTCTCGGCCGCCTGGGCCCTGTTCAACGACGTCCTGCCCCTTGTCCGGGGTGGCTCGCTCACGGCGGACGCCGTCGCGGCGGCGGCCCGGACCGTCGACCTGCCCGAAGGCGCGCTCCCGAATGGCGCCGGGCTGAAGTTCTCGAGCGACCCGGGCACGCTCGGCCAGAACGAGCGCGCCGCCGCGGTGATCTGGCAGTGGCAGGCGGTCCAGTCCTACGCATTCGTCTGGCCGCCGACCTACGCGACCGGGACGATCGGCTTCGTGCCGCTGGGCCGATGACGTCCGCGGCCCATCCGACCTCGCCGCCTGCTGTCACGTCCGGTGCGGTGCGGGTCGCCGGTGCCGGGTACGCCGCCGGGGCGCTGTGCGTCGAATGCACGATCCCGACGGACCCGGGGAGAGCAGACCTGCCTGCCGGTCGAAACCCTCCATCGCGTGCACGAATGGGACCAGTTCGTGGCCGAGGGGACGTCTCCGCGCGGTCCCCGGGGCCCTCATGGGCCGCCGCGGGCCGGCACGGGCCGTCGCGGACCGCCGATCCCGCCGAAGTGTGCATTCACCGCACATCCGCGCTCGCCTTGTGAGCCTGATGCACAGCCCTGATGCCCAGGCAAGGTTCGTGCGCCCGGCGCACAGCCCTGACGCAACGATCGCGGCCCCGGGGCTCGCCCGGCGGTCAGGCCTCGCCCGGCCCGGCCCCGCCATCCGGGCCGCCCTCATCACGCTCGCTCTCGCCGGCGCCATCGGGGCGCGCTGGGCGGCGACCGTCGGCGGCATCTCGGACGGGATCGCTGTCGGCGCCGTGTTCGGGGCGCTCCTGCTGATGGGAGCGGCCGTCACCGGCTGGCACCCGCGGTTCCTCCCGGCGAGCTCGCTCGGGCGGGACGCCCGGGCGGTCGCGATCGGGCTCGCGGGCGGGACGGCACTCGTCGTCCTGGCCCTCGCGACACGCTGGCCGGGCCCGTGGCTCCCGTTCCAGCCGGCCGCCTCGTTTCTCCCCTGGGCGGCCGTCACGGTGCTCGTCGCGACCGCCGAGGAGGTCGTCCTGCGGGGCGTCCTGTTCGACGTCCTCGACGAGGCGAGCGGCACGGTCGTCGCCCTCGCCGCGACATCGGTCGCCTTCGCCCTGCTCCACGTGCCGCTGTACGGCTGGCACGTCGTCCCGCTCGACCTGGGCGTCGGACTCTTCCTGGGCGGGCTCCGGGTGCTGACGGGCGGGGTCGCCGCGCCCGCGGTCGCGCACGCCGTGGCCGACCTCGCGACGTGGTGGATCTGATGGTCCCGCGGCGGATGCGACGCACCGGCCTTGCCGCGCTCGCGGTCGGCCTGGGGATCGCAGCCGCGGCCCAGCTCGCGGCGCCCCTCGCCACGCCGCCGCTCTACGACGGCGTCGTCGTCGTCCAGCCGTACATCTACGTCAACCCGCCGGCGGGCAAGCCCGGCGGCGCGAAGGGGGCCTCCGCGCACCTGGCGCTCAGCGCGTCGAAGAGCCCCCTTGTCGCGCTGGCGACGCCCGAGCAGCCGCCCCAGGCGCAGATCGTGGCAGGCGACGGCGCCCTCGTGCTGCCGGCCACGGCGACCGCGCTGGACATCTCGATCACGCCGCTCGACCAATCCGTCGACGCCGCGGCGGCGAGCACCGCGCGCGTCCTGGGCAACGTGTACCGCTTCACGCTGGTCGACCAGGCCGGCGACGCAGCGAGCGCGCCCGCCTCGGCGCTCGTGACGGTCGTCCTGCGGGCGCCCGAGGACGCGCCCGGCGCGACGCTCGGCCAGCTCGTGGATGGAGCCTGGCACCCGCTCAAGTCGGAGCCGATGTTCGGCTCGACCTACGTTGCGGTCGTGACCAGCTTCGGCGACTTCGCGGTGGTCGTCCCGGGCGCGTCGACGCCGTCATCGGGGGCGTCGTCGTCTTCCCAGGCGAG
>JARLHH010000375.1 GCA_031292335.1 Candidatus Limnocylindrales bacterium
GTCCGCTCCGCGGTCGCCCGGGGCAGCATCGCGTACTCCGCCGTGACCCAGCCGGTGCCCTTCCCGCGCAGGTGGGGCGGGACCCGATCCTCGATCGTGGCGGCGCAGAGAACCTCCGTGTCGCCGACTCGAATCCGGCAGGACCCCTCGGCCCACTTCAGCGGCCCGAGGGTGAAGCTCACGGCGCGCAGCTCATCGGGCCGCCGCCCGGACGGGCGCACGACCGGCGCGCGGTTCCCGATCGTCATGGTGGTCCCTCCCCGCCGGTGGATGCCGGCCCGGCTTCGTTCGCAGCGGCATCGCCGGCGGCGTGGTCGGCCGCCGCTGCCGAGGCGGCCAGCTCCGCCTTCGCCTGGTCCCAGAGCACGTCCAGCTCGGCGAACGAAAGGTCGCGCAGCGCGACGCCCCGCGCGGCCGCCAGGCGCTCCACGATCCCGAAGCGCAGCCGGAACTTGCCGTTCGCGCCGCGGAGCGCCGCCTCCGCGTCCACGCCATGGTGCCGCGCCAGGTTCACGAGGACCATCAGGAGGTCCCCGACCTCTTCGGCGCGCTCGGCCGGCGAGGAAGCCCCGGCGAGCTCCGCGAGCTCCTCGTCCACCTTGGCCAGGACCCCATCGACGCTGGGCCAGTCGTAGCCGAGATGGGCGGCGCGCTCCTGCATCTCCTGGCTGGCCGCCAGGGCCGGCATCGACCGGCTGATCCCGTGCAGCGCGCTCTTGGGCCGGGCGGGCGAATCGCCGGTCGCGCCCTCCGAGGCCGACGCCTCGGCCGCCCGTTCCGCCTGCTTGATGCGCTCCCATTGCCGGTTGACGTCGGTGGCGGTGCGGGCCTCCGCGTCCCCGAAGACGTGCGGATGGCGCCGGACGATCTTGCTGGCGAGCGCCGCCTGGACATCGGCCAGGTCGAAGATGCCCTCCTCGGCGGCAAGCTGGGCGTGGAGGACGACCTGGAGCCACAGGTCGCCGAGCTCGCCGGCGAGCGCGGGCGTCGCCCCGTCGGCGAGGGCGTCGTAGACCTCGTACGCCTCTTCCAGCAGGTGGTTGCGGAGCGACTCGTGGGTCTGCTCACGGTCCCACGGGCAGCCGTCCGGGGCTCGCAGCCGGGCGGAGATCCAGGGCATCCCCCAGGGCGAGGCGAACGCGGTCTCGGGCGCGACCGGAGCGAGGTAGAGCGGCCCGGCCAGGTCGGCCGGGGTCAGCTCCCCGACCGTCGTCCCGCCCGGTTCCCCGAAACGGCCGACGGGATGCTCCGCGGGGTAGAGGCGCCGGATGACCGCGAGCGGGTCATCCCCGCCCGGACCGTGCCGTCCCGGGAGCGGCGAGGGCGGACGCGCCGGCATCCCGGCCCGGAAGGCGGCGAGCGGGACGATCAGCGTCGGCTGCGTCGGCTCCAGCGGGATGCCGACCAGGCGCTCGGCCGGGATCACCGCCAGCCCGCCGGCCGGGTCCAGTCCCCAGCGCGATCGCGCCTCGGCAAGGAGCCCGTCCAGCATGCGGTCGTCAGGATCCGGTCGACGAGCCGGTCAGCCGGACGATCGTGGTCTGCTTCGGATCCGCCTTCACGCCCTGGTACCAGTTGTTGAAGGCGTCGGACTTGAGCGTCGCGATCTGGGTGGCATCGGGCAGGCGCGTCTCCACGGCCGTGACCTTGAAGATGCGGATCCCGTCGCTCGCGGAGACCGGTGCGCTCACCTGGCCGGCCGAAAGGCCGCTGATCGCCGCTTCCTGGTCGGCCGGCAGCTGGTAGTTGGCGATCCAGCCCAGCGATCCGCCGTCCCTGGCCGACGGGTCGACGGAGTTGTCCTGCGCGAGCTTCGCGAAGTCGGCGCCCGACGCAGACGCCTGCGCCGCGATCTGGGTGGCCCAGGTGGTCGGGTCGGCCGCCGTGACGAACTCGATCACGTGCCACCCGAAGGCGGACTGAACCGGCTCCAGCAGCTGGCCGGGCTTCAGCCCGGGGGCGTAGATGGCTGCCGCGAACGCGGGGTCGAGCTGGGTGCTCGTGTCGGCCTGCGAGAAGTAGGGCAGGAACCCGTTTGTGGCAGCGGACCCGGTGTCGTCGCTCGACGGGGCCAGGGAGACGAACGTGGCGGTGCCCGCCTTGAGCTTCGTGTAGGCATCCTCGGCCTCCGCCTTCGCGGCCGCCCAGGCCGGGTCGTCGGCCTTGAGCGCGGAGGCCCCGGACGGGTCGTGGTTCGGCGAGTAGAGGATGTGCTTGACGAGGACCGCCCCGGGCAGAACGCCCTGGCCGCTGTTGTCCTCCAGCACGATGACCGAGACCTGGCGCTGCTCCGTCGGCGCGTCCACGACCTGGGCCGTGAGCTGCGCGGTGATCAGGTTGCCGACCACGATGCCGCTGTCGACGCGCCGGTAGGCGTCCATGCTGATCCCGGCGGCGGCGATGCGCTGGGTGTAGGTCGGATCGACCTGGGCAGGCGCGATCTCCGTCAGGCGGCCGATCCGGAACGTCCCGTCGTTCCCCTGGATGACATCCGTGTAGCCGGGCGCCGCGAGCGCGAAGATCGCGTTGACGAAGGCCTCGTCGGGTGTCGTGCTGCCCTTGTTGATGAAGAGCAGATCGCCGTTGCTCGCGGCGGCGCTCGGGTCGCCGGACTCCTTGACCACGTCCTCCCAGGTCTTGCCGGCCTTGAGGTCGGCGAGCAGGCTGTTGGCCTTCGCCTGGGCTGCCGCGACCTGGGCGTCGGTTGGCGTCGTCGCGCCAGTGCTCACCTCGGGGACGACCTGGATCTGGTAGACGTGGCGGCTCTCGACGGTCGTGGCGTCGGTGGTGACCTGGGCCGTGATCGCCGCGTCGGTGGGCGCCGCATCCCGCTTGGCGCCGAGCTGCAGGATCAGCTCCGTGTCGATGGCGTCTTCCAGCGCGACGCTGCTGATCTGCTGCTGCTGCTGGGCGATGTACTGGAGCACCTGCTGCCCCTGGGCGGCCGAGATGTGGTTCTCCTGCACGCTCTGCCGGGTGCGCGACTCGGCGTCGCTGAGCTTGAAGGTCTCGATCTTGACCCGGTCGTTGAGCTGGTCCTTGGTGATGGAGACGCCGTTCACCGTCGCCACGGCTGCCCAGTGCTCGTCGATCCACGTGGCGGCGCCCGCTCCCACGAGCAGCAGGATGGCGACGAGCACGATGAGACCGAAGCCGAGGTTGAAGTACAGGTTCCGGCGGGCGTCCTCGGCATGCGTGCCGCGACGGCGGGTGGTCGGCTTCGTGGTGGGGCGAGCGCGGAAGGTCATGGGTCGTTGGTGCTCACAGGTTGGGCGCGACGCGCGGCCGCGCGCGGATCGGGGGTCGGCGGCATGGTACCGCACCCGGGACTGGCGGCCGTGCGTCCACCCGGGCGCAGGCTCCAGCATGCTAGGGTACCCCCGATGAGGTCGCGCCCGTGAACCCCCGGAACGTCGCGCGCGCCACGTTCCGCCGCACGAGGCGGCGGGTGGCCGGCTGGCGGGTCGCGCTGGGGCGGCGCCTGGACCCGCCCGACGGCACCCGGGCGCTGCGCCGCCGGCTGGCGGCCGAGGGCGCCTCGCTCCACCCGGCGCGCCCCCACCGGATCTGGGAAGCGTGGGTGAATCGCGCCCTCCAGACGAGCGGAGACGCGGCGGCGGCCGTGGCCGAGGTCAGGTCATGCGGGCTCCCGCCCCACCAGGACGCGCCGAAGAACTGGGACCTCCTGGTGGCCCTGGGCCTGGTCCTGGAACGCACGGGGCGGACCGACCCGATCCTCGAGATGGGGGCACCGTCCTACACCCGACTCCTCCCCTGGCTTGCCCTGTACGGGTACCGCGACCTGCAGGGGATCGATCTCGTCTGGAAGGCGCCGGCCCGGACCGGGCCGATCCGCTTCCAGCCGATGGACCTGACCCGAACGACGTTCGCGGACCGCTCCTTCGCCGCGATCGCCTGCCTCAGCGTGGTCGAGCACGGCGTGGACATCCCGGCGTACCTGCGCGAGGCGGCCCGGCTCCTGCGGCCGGGCGGGCTGCTCGTCACGTCCACCGACTTCTGGTGCGAGCCGATCGAGACGGCCGATCTGACCGCGTACGGCGGCCCGGTCCGGATCTTCACGCCGGCCGACATCGCGGGCTGGCTGCCGCTGGCGGAGTCGGTCGGGCTGGTCCCCGTCCGGCCGCTCGACCTCGCCTGCGACGAGCGGGTCGTGACGTGGGAGCGCTTGGGCCTGCGCTATACCTTCGCGAACCTGGTCCTGGAGCGGCGGGGCTGACCGGTCAGCGCGACCAGCCGGCGCCCAGCCGGATCACCTGGCCGGGACGCACGGCGCGCCCGCGCGCGCTGTTGACCGTGTCCACCACGAGGTCCGCCTCCGCGTAGACCGCGGCCCAGTCGATCGCCGCATGGGCGGTCACCACCACGATCACGTCGCTCTCGGCGAGCAGCGTGTCCAGCGCGACGGACTCGCGCGCGACGCCGTCCGCGTCGCGGAACGTGGGCACGTGCGGGTCGTGGAAGCGGACCTCGCCGCCGCGGGCCGCCAGGCCTGCCAGCACGTCGGCTGCCGGAGACGTCCGGGCGTCCTGCACGTTCGGCTTGAAGGCGACACCGAGGACGCCCACCTTCGCGCCGCGCAGCGCCCGGCCGCGGGCGTTGAGCGCCTCGGTGACGAGGTCGACCACGTGGCGGGGCATCTGGAGGTTGATGTCGCCGGCCAGCTCCACGAAGCGGTCGGTGAAGTCGAACTGGCGAGCCCGCCAGGCCAGGTAGTACGGGTCGATCGGGATGCAGTGCCCGCCCACCCCGGGGCCCGGCGTGAACTTCATGAACCCGAACGGCTTGGTCGCCGCGGCGTCGATGATCTCCCAGGCATCGAGGCCCATCCGCTCGCAGAGCAGCGCGAGCTGGTTGACGAAGGCGATGTTGATGTTCCGGAAGACGTTCTCCAGCAGCTTCGCCATCTCCGCCGCGTCCGGCGAGGAGAGCTGGACGACCCGGTCGTTGACCCGCCCCAGGAGCGTCGCGGCGCGCGCCGTCGCCTCCGGCGTGGTCCCGCCCACCAACCGCGGCACGTCCTTCGCGGCGCTGGCAGGGTCGCCGGGGTTGACCCGCTCCGGCGCGAAGGCAAGGTCGAAGTCGCGACCCGCGAGCAGGCCCGTCTCGCGCTCCAGCACCTCCCGGAACGGCCCGGTGGTGGTACCGGGGAACGTGGTGGATTGGAGGACGATCAGCTGCCCGGCCCGGAGCGCCGGACGGATCGTCTCGGCGGCCGACAGGACCGGCCGGAGGTCCGGGTCCTTGGAGTCCGTGATCGGCGTGGGCACGCAGACGAAGACCGCCTCCGCCTCCCCCAGCGGGGCGTCGGCGGACGGGTGGACCTCCAGGCCGGCCGCCAGGGCCGCCGCCAGCCGCTCGTCGGTGATGTCGTCGATCGGCGACGCGGCGGCGCGCAGCTCGGTCACGCGCGTCGGGCTGGCGTCGGCCCCGATGACGCGACAGCCGGATTCCACGAACGCGATCGCGAGCGGGAGCCCGACGTAGCCGAGGCCGATGACTGCGACGGTGGGGTGCTGGTTCACGGTGTCTCCCTGGCTGGGCAGGCGTCCGGCGTGCCGGACGTCAGGTGGATGAACGGTCTCGGAGAAGCGCTTCGACGAGGGCCACGTACGCGGGGGCCTCGCGATCCCAGGCGAGGCCGCGCGCGGTCAGCATGGCGCGGGTCACCGCAGCGTCGCGGGCGTGCGCGTCGTCCACGATCCGCAGGATCGCGGCGGCCAGGCTCGCCGGATCGTCCGGCGTGTACCAGGCCAGGTCCTCGCCGGGGAAGTAGAAGCGCGCCGTCGGCATGTCCGCGGCGACCACCGGCTTTCCCATCGCCGCGCCCTCGATCGCCTTCGTCGAGAGGCTGATCTCGGAGAAGCGCGTCCGCCGGATCGGCGAGAGGACGATGTCGGACGCGGCGAGGTGGCCGGCCACCGCATCGATCGGCACCCGCCCGTGGAAGTGGACGCGGTCGGCGACCCGCAGGTCCGCCGCCCGTGCCGCGAGCCGGTCCTGCTCGTCGCCCCGGCCGTAGAGGTCCAGCTCCACGGGGAGCTCCGGCCGCCGGATCGCGAGGAGCGCCATCGCGTCGAGGACGTCGTCCAGCCCATAGAGCGGCGTCAACGCGCCCGCGTAGGCGAGGCGGAGCGTGCCATCCTCCATGAAGGCCCGCGCCGGCTGGGCCGCCGGGTCGAACCGCGCGAGCACCGGCCCGTTCGTGACCACGCGGAGCCGGCTCGCCGGGACGCCGAGGGCGACGAGCCGTTCGTGGCGAGCCTGGTTCACGGACAGGGCGAGCGTCGCCGCCGCGATCGACAGGCGCTCGACGCCGGCGAGGCCGGCCAGGACCGGGCCGCGGGCAAGGCCGGGCCAGCGCGATCGGAAGAACTCCGGGACGGCTTCGTGCAGGTCCAGGATCACCGGCACGCCCAGGAGGCGAAGCGGGAGGGCGGCCGCCACGAGGAAGTCCGGCGGAGTGTGCACCTGGACCAGCCCGTAGCGCCGCCGCCGGTGCGCTCGCGCCAGGGCGAGCGTGCCCCGCGCCGTGAAGTCGGCGTACTCCAGCAGGTAGGTCGCGATGGGCGAGCCCTGGTGGCGCTGGACGTCGATTCGCGTGATCCGCACGCCCTCGAGCGTCCCGGCCGGCGCGTCGCCGGGGCGGCGCAGCGAGAAGACGTCCACCGCATGCCCCGCCGCCACGAGCGCCTCGGCCTCGCGCCGGACGCGCGGATCCTCCTCGTAATAGCTGTGGACGAGCATCGCGATGGGCCGCGCACGGCGGCCGACGCGGGAAGGCGGAAGCATCGGCGCCATCCTAGCGGGTGCCGGGTCTTGAGCGTCGTGGGCGCGTCACGCGTCCCCCCGGCGGCCGCAGCGCCGTGGCCGGGTCGCCGGCCGCCCGCGAGGCGGGCCGATCCTCCGCGCCCTCAGCGGGACGCGAGCCACGCCGCGATCACGCGGGCGATCCGCTCGCCGGCCAGGCCGTCCCACAGCGGCGGCCGCTCGGCGGGCAGGGCGAACGAGCCGTCCAGGATGCCCGCGACCGCCCGGGGCGCCTCGGTGGGCGTCACCAGGCGATTCGTGCCGTGCGTGATCGTGATCGGCCGCTCCGTGTTGGGCCGGACCGTCAGACAGGGCACACCCAGGATCGTGGTCTCCTCCTGGATCCCGCCGGAGTCGGTCACGACCACCGCCGCGCCGCGGACGAGCGAGATGAAGTCCACATAACCGAGCGGCTCCACGACCCGGACCTCCGCAAGGTCGCCCAACCCGGCCGCCCCCAGCGAGGCGCGGCCGCGCGGATGGAGCGGAAGCACCACCGGCAGCTGGGCCGAGATCGCGCCGAGCATCTCGACGAGTCGCCGGGCCGCGGCCGGGTCGTCCACGTTGGCCGGCCGGTGGAGCGTCGCGACCGCGTAGCGCCCGGCGAGGCCGAGCGTGGCGCGCTGGCGCTCGGGGTCGAACCGGTCGAGGTTGGCAAGCAGCGTGTCGATCATCGGGTTGCCGACGAAGTGCATCCGGTCGGCCGGCACGCCTTCGCGGGCGAGGTGGGCCATGGCCTCCGGGCTGGTGACGAAGCAGAGGTCGGAGAGGATGTCGGTGACGCGCCGGTTGACCTCCTCCGGCATGCTCATGTCGAAGCTGCGCAGCCCGGCCTCCACGTGCGCCAGTGGCAGGCCGATCTTGGCCGCGACGAGCGCGGCGGCGGTCGTGGAGTTCACGTCGCCGTAGACGACCGCGAGCGCCGGGCGGAACTCCCCGAACGCCTGCTCCAGGGCGACCATGATGGCGGCCGTCTGGACGGCGTGGGATCCGGAGCCCACGCCCAGGTTCCGGTCCGGCTCGGGCAAGCCGAGGTCGCGGAAGAACACGTCCGACATCGCCGCGTCGTAGTGCTGGCCGCTATGGATGATCGCCTGCGCCACGCCGGCGCGCTCGAGCGCCCGGATCACGGGTGCGGCCTTCATGAAGTTCGGCCTGGCGCCCACGACGTGTGCTACGGTCCCGGGCATGGATCTCCTCTGGGGCTGGCGGGCACGGCCGCGGGTCTGGCGGCCCGATCGTGGGCAGTATCACCCAATGCCCGGCGCGGCGGCGCAGGCCCTCCGATGGGCTGCCCGACCGGGCGCGGTCGCCGGCATCGCATGAGGCTCCGCGCGCCGGAGATCCGGGTCCGAGCCCCCGGCGGATCCGGGCCGCTCGCCCTGCGCGAGGTCCGCCGGATCCTGCGCTATCGCAAGCTGGCGGCCTTTCACCGCGTCACGACCCGGATGACACCCCAGCTCCGGGCGCGCCTGTTCGGGGCGCCGCTGGCGGTGCTGGCACCGCTGGCCGCCAGGCGGCCGGTGCAGCCCATCGCCGCGCCGGCGGCCGTCATGCTCCTGTGGGAGCTTGGCCGGACGCAGGAGGCCCTGGCGCTGATCGACAGGACCGCCCCCGGCGCGGCGCCCGGCACGCTCGTCGGCCTGGCTCGGGTCTGCCTGGCGCTGGGCGAGGTGCGCCGCGTGAAGGCGCTCGTCGACCAGATGCCCGAGGGGTACGAGCGGGCCAGCCTGGGGGCCGAGTTCGCCTTCGCGGCCGGGCGCTACGGCGACGCGCTGGAGATGGCCGAGCTCGCGTTGCGCCGCCCGGGCGAACATCGCCGGCACCGTCGCATCATCGAGCGGGCGAGCGCGGAGCTGCAGGTCCTCGACCCCGCCTGGCGACCGCCGCTGCCCGGGGTCGCGGGGCGCGGCGGAGCCCCGGTCCCCGGCCGGATCCTGCACCTGCTGACGAACTCGGTGCCCCACCTGCAGACCGGCTACACGGTCCGCGCCCAGCAGGTTGCCCTGGCGCAGCGGGCGGCCGGCCTGGACCCCCACATGGTCACCCGGGTCGGCTTCCCGCTCGTGGAGGGCCGGGCCGGCCGGCCGATCGATTACGTCGACGGGATCCCCTACCACCGGATCGAACCCGGGATGCCGCTCAGCGGGGCGCCCGGCATGATCGTGGGACGGAC
>JARLHH010000071.1 GCA_031292335.1 Candidatus Limnocylindrales bacterium
GAGTCGGACCATGCCCAGCTCATGGAGCGAGGGGTACACCACGATCTTGCCGCCGGACGTGCGCGCCTCCACCGCGGCGAGCGCCTCCGGGACGCCCTCCATCCCGGTGATCGCATCGACCGAGATGTTCGTGTCCAGCTCCCCGCCCTGGAGCTTTCGAAGCACGGCCTTCATGTCGGGGATCCCGGACCCGCTCGTGCCGAAGAGATAGATGCCCTTCTCGACCACCGTGTCCAGGTCGAGCGCCGCCCGCGTCCCGGCCGCGAACCCGGCGAACACGTTGATCCGGGCACCCTCCCCGGCAAGCTCGACGGCCTGCGCCACCGTGGACGGCGCCGGGACCATGACAGCGATGTAGCTGAACCCGGGCGCGAGCTGGGTCGTGCGCCCGTTGAGGAAGGCAGTGGGAATCCCGCGCGAGGCCGCGAGTGGGCGCGCGGTGCTCGCGAGATGGGCAAGCCGCCCGTCGTCGATGTCCACCGCGGTCAGCGTCAGCCCGGGCACGCTGGACGTGACCGCCCGGATGACGTGCATGAACCCCATCGGCCCGGCCGCGCCGATCACCGCGACCCGGTCGCCGGCCCGGAGCTCGCCGTCGGCCGGTGCGATCGCGTAACCGTCGACGGCCGCCGGGCCCGGCGTGCCGACCCAGCGCGTGAGGTCGTAGTGGATCCTGCCGACGTCGACCGCCACGGCCCGCCCGATCCGGGTCCCGCCCAGCACGAGGTCGAGCACGCCCCGCGGGGCCAGGAGTTCCTGGAGCTGCTCGATGCGATCGGCATCGGCGCCGAAGTAGACGATGTCGTCGAAGGACTGGTCGGCCAGCGCGGACGCATCGGCGACGAAGGCGGGCGCCGGAAGGGCGGGGCCGGCCGCGACCCGGACCGCCGCCCGTTGCACGTCGTCCGCGACGGCTGCCGTCACGTCGGCGGGCGCGCTCGCGGCCAGCAGCGGCGCCAGGCCGTCGACCGCATGGCCCGCGTCCGCCACGACGAGCAGGTGGCCGCCGGGAGCGAGCGCCCCTCGCTCGCGGGACGCGTACGAAGCCTCGACGCATGCCCACGGCTCCAGCAGGGCGACCGCGGAGCCGCTCGGCGTCTCGTCGACGGGGATGAGGAAGCGCTCGCCCGTCCCGGGCTCGATGATCACCCGCTCGTCGAGGAGGACGTACTCCTGGAGCCCGCCCTCGAAGTTGTAGCCGAAGGCCGCGTTCGCCCCCGGGGTCGGCAGGTGCCGGTAGTCGGTCTGGACCAGCACCCGCTCGCCGACCGAGTGCCGCGTCACGCCCGCCCCGATCGCCACGATCCGTCCCGCGACCTCGTGGCCGGGGACCAGGGGCAGCTCGCCCGGCACGTAGCTCGGGATCTCCGCGAGCGTCGCCCGGTCGATGCCGCCCGAGATCTCGGCCTTCCGGAGGTGCGTCGAGAACGCCTTCAGGAGCTTCGTGTCGGAGAAGCAGATCCCGACCGCCTCGACCTTCACGACGAGCTGGGTGGGACCGGGCAGCTGCACGGGCTTGGCCCGGTTGTGGACCAGCTGGCCGGGCCCCAGCACCTGGATCGCGTGCTGGGTCGCCGGCAGGGCGGGAACAGGCGGCTGGGTCGCGTTCACCTGGGCTTTCCTCGTCGCGTGTCGGCACGTGGGGCGCGGACCGGACCGGCCGCACGCTGGGTACAGTGGCTCAACTCAGCATCACCTGGCCACCCGTCACGGGCAGGGCCTGGCCGGTCTCGTAGCGCTGGGCGACGAGGTAGTAGAGCGCCTCGAGCACGTCCGCGGGCATGCAGCCCCGGCCCATCGGCACCTTTGCCTCGTAGAA
>JARLHH010000072.1 GCA_031292335.1 Candidatus Limnocylindrales bacterium
CAGCAGGCGCTCGACCCACTCATGCGTGTAGAAGCCGGCCCGCCCGGAGCCCATCTGGACGAGCCACGGCCAGACCTCCTCGGGCGGTGCGTCGATCGTGATCGCCCGGGTCGAGATCGGGCGGTAGCCGAACGGGCTCCGTAGCTCGTCTACCGGGATCGGTCTTGGGACATCGTCTTGGGTTTGGCAGGTGGGTTTGTTCCGCGGCCGGTCGATGTCGGCATAGACCGCGCCCGACGGGGCCGTGGCGCAGGCCAGCGCGACGATCGCCTTCCGCCGGAAGCGCATCGTCCGACGCCGTGGCCGCTCCTGCGCGGCAGACCCGTCGACTGGTCCGTGCTCGTGTCCGCCGCTTCGGGTCACCGTTCAGCGGCGCGTGCGTGAGATCGGAGGGATCCGGGCATAGCCCGTCAGGATCAGCACCACGATCGCGACCACGACCCCCGCCACGCCCGTCACGGCCGCGGCGAGCGGCCCCGCCGCGATCCTGGCGGCGGCCACGAGGGCCGTGACGACGACGATCACCACGAGCCGTGCGGCGAGGACGGGTCCGAGGCCGCGCGGAGGTCGCTGCGGCCGCCAGGCGCGGGTGGCGACCACGCTGGTCGCCACCAGGGCGACGATGACGACAAGGGTGGCGAGCCAGAGCTCCATGCGGCACGACCTTCACAGAAGAGCCAGAAGCTTCGCGGGTGTTCCGCCCCGGACCGCCGGGCGGGCGTCTAGGCGGCCTCCACGATCGCCTGTTCGAACTGGGAGTTGTAGAGGTCGAAGTAGAAGCCGCGGCGGGCCATCAGCTCGTCGTGGCTGCCCTGCTCGACGATCTGGCCCTGGTTCATCACCAGGATCTCGTCGGCGTTGCGGATCGTGGAGAGTCGATGGGCGATGACGAACGCCGTGCGGCCCTTCATCAGGCGGGCCATCGCCGCCTGCACGAGCACCTCGGTCCGCGTGTCGACCGAGCTGGTCGCCTCGTCGAGGATCAGGATCTCCGGGTCGGCCAGGAACGCCCGGGCGATCGTGAGAAGCTGCTTCTCGCCCTGCGACAGGTTCGAGGCGTCGTCGTCGATCAGCGTGTCGTACCCGTCGGGAAGCGTCCGGACGAAGTGGTCGACGTGGGCCGCCTTGGCCGCGGCGATGATCTCGTCCTCGGTGGCGTTCTCGCGCCCGTAGGCGATGTTCTCCCGGATCGTGCCGCCGAACAGCCAGGTGTCCTGGAGAACCATGCCGAACGAGCGGCGCAGGTTGTCGCGGGTCAGCCGTCGCGTCTCGATGCCGTCGATCTTGATGGTGCCCGTGTCGATGTCGTAGAACCGCATCAGGAGGTTGACGACGGTCGTTTTGCCGGCGCCGGTCGGTCCGACGATGGCCAGCACCTCGCCCGACCTGACGTCGGCGCTGAGGTCGTCGATCAGGGGCGTCTCGGCCTGGTACCGGAACCCCACGTCGTCCAGGGTGACGTGGCCGGCCGTCTGATCGAGGACGCTCGGCTGCTCCGGGTCGGCCACTTCCTCCGGCTCGTTGAGGAGCTCGAAGACGCGCTCGGCCGATGCCATCGTCGACTGCAGGAGATTCATGATGCTGGCAACCTGCGTGATCGGCTGCGTGAACGAGCGCGAATACTGGATGAACGCCTGGACGTCGCCGAGATTCATGCTGCCCGTTGCCACCTGCATGCCGCCCAGCACGCCGATCGCCACGTAGTTGAGGTTGCTGACGAAGGTCATCACCGGCATGATCAGGCCGGAGATGAACTGGGCCTTGAAGCTCGCCTCGTAGACCCGCTGGTTCTCTTCGTCGAACTGGCGCATCGCGTCTTCCTGGTGGCCGAAGACCTTCACGATGGCGTGCCCGGTGTGGGATTCCTCGACCTGACCGTTGAGGACACCGGTCCGCTCCCACTGCGCGGCGAACTGCTTCTGGGACCGACGCGCGATCAGCATCGTCAGGATGGCAGCCACGGGGAGCACGAGGAGCGAGATGACGGCCAGCATCGGGCTGATCCAGAACATCATCGCCAGCACACCGATGATCGTGGTGAACGACGTGATGATCTGGGTCAGGCTCTGCTGCAGGGTGTTGGCGATGTTGTCGATGTCGTTCGTGACGCGGCTGAGCGTGTCACCGTGGGCATGGGTGTCGAAGTACCGCAGCGGCAGTCGGCCGAGCTTCTGATCGACCTCGCGGCGCAGGCGGTAGACGGTTCGCTGCGCCACGCCGGCCATGACGTACCAGGCCACCCACGAGAAGAACGTGGCGGCCAGGTAGAGCGCCGCCAGGCTGAGCAGGACCATGCCGAGGGCGCCGAAATCGGTGCCCACGCCGGGGACTGCGGTGGTCCCGGCGACCAGGTCCGCGAGCGGGCTGTGCGCCTGGTTCAGGATCGCGACGGCCTGGGCGTGGGTCGTCCCGGCCGGCATGTACTGGCCGAGCTCCTTGCCGACCAGGCCGTCCATCAGCTGGTTGATGCCGTTGCCCAGGATCTTCGGGCCGAACACCTGGCCGGCGGTGCTCAGGAACGCGACGGCCACGACCACGAGGATCCAGGGTCGTTCTGGGCGCAGCTCGCCGAGCAGCCGCCGGAAGGTGCCACGGAAGTCCTTCGGCTTCTCGGTCGGCATCGCCATCCCCATGCCGCCCATCGGGCCGCGGCCACGGCCGCCCGGCCCGCCCATCGGCCCGCCCATCGGGCGACGTGCGGCGCCGCCCGGGATGCCGTTCGTTCTCGAGCTGCTGCCCGCTGGTCCGCTCATGCGACTTCCTCCCGGGTCAGCTGCGAGTACACGATCTCCTGGTAGGTCTCACACGTCTCGATCAGCTCCGCGTGCGTTCCGAGGCCGACCACCCTGCCTCGGTCCAGCACGACGATCTGGTCGGCGTGAAGGATCGTGCCGACCCGCTGGGCGACGATGATCACGGTCGCTCCCTGGATCTCACGCCGGAGGGCCGCGCGGAGCTGCTGGTCGGTCTTGACGTCGAGCGCCGAGAAGCTGTCGTCGAAGATGAAGACCTTCGGCTTCCGCACGACGGCGCGCGCGATCGCCAGGCGCTGGCGCTGCCCACCGGAGACGTTGGTGCCGCCCTGGTCGATCTCGGCCTCCAGCTCGCCCGTCATCTCGGACACGAAGCTTTTGGCCTGGGCGATCTCGAGCGCCTGCCAGATCTCGTCGTCGCTCGCGTTCGGATCGCCGTACCGAAGGTTGCTGGCAACCGTTCCACTGAACAGGAACGCCTTCTGGGGAACCATGCCGATGAGCCCCCAGAGCGCCTCCTGGCGCATCTCGCGAACATCCACGCCGTCGATGCGCACGCTGCCCGACGTCACGTCGTAGAAGCGCGGGATCAGGTTGACCAGCGTCGTCTTGCCCGAACCCGTGCTGCCGATGATGGCAGTCGTCTGTCCTGGCCTGGCGGTGAAGGAGATCTTCGACAGCACGGGCTCCTCGGCGCCGGGGTAGCCGAACTCGACGTTGTCGAACTCGACCAGGCCGCGCGGGTCCGGCATTTCGGCCGGCACGTCCGGGTCGGTGATCTCGGCCACCGAGTCGAGGACCTGCTGGATCCGCCCGGCGGCGACCGCCGCTCGCGGAACCATGACGAACATGAGCGCGGCCATCATCACGGCCATGAGGACCTGCATGACGTACTGGAGGAAGGCCGACAGGTTGCCGATCGGCATGCCACCCGAATCGATGCGCAGCCCGCCGAACCAGACGATGGCCACGGTCGAGAGGTTCATGATCCCGAACAGGAACGGGATCATCGTCGCGAAGAGACGATTGACCCGGAGCGAGGTGTCCGTGAGGTCGCGGTTGGCGACGTCGTAGCGCGCCTCATCGTGATCGGTGCGCACGAACGCGCGGATGACGCGGATGCCGCCCAGCGTCTCGCGCATGACCTGCTGGATGCGGTCGGTCCGCTTCTGCATGGACTGGAAGAGGGGCAAGGCTCGCGTGGCGATCACGCCCATCACGATGGCCACGAGGGGCACGATGACGACGAGCAGTCCCGAGAGCGGAACGTCCTCGCGGACCGCCATGATGACGCCGCCGACCAGCATGATCGGGGCCATGAGCATGACATTGAAGATCATGATCAGGACCATCTGGACCTGCTGGACGTCGTTCGTGTTGCGCGTGATCAGCGAGGGCGTGCCGAAGACGTTGGTCTCCTTCTGGGAGAAGCTCATCACTCGTCGGAAGATCGCGCTGCGCACGTCTCGACCGAACGCCATGGCCGTCCGCGAGCCGAAGTAGACGGCCACGATGGCGCACACGCCAACCAGGAACGTGACGAGCAGCATCAGGCCGCCGGTCCGGATGATGTAGCCGGTGTCGCCCTTGACCACACCGTTGTTGATGATGTCCGCGTTGAGATTGGGCAGGTACAGGTTGGCGAGCGCCTGGACCGCCACGAGAACCATCACGACGGCCAGCGCGCGACGGTAGGGCCGGAGATATGTGGAGAGGAGTCTGATCATCGGCGTGCATCCTGCCTGTTCATGGCCAAGCGATCCTCACGTGGGGGTTCGGTTGTCGGTTCAGCTCGGTGACGGGGCGACCTGCCGTCAGACATTGGCGGGCTCGGCGTTTGCGTCGGTGACCGGCTCATCCTGCACGCCCGACTCTGCCGCGACGCGGAGCCGCTCGCGGGCCACGTGGATCGCCCGCATGCCGACGAGAAGGGCCGCCATCTCTTCCTCGCTCAGCTCCGCCAAGACCTTGGACAGCATCCCGCGGCGATGGCTGGCCATGTCGCTGAAGACCTTCGCCCCGGCGTCCGTCGGGTAGACGAGCACGACTCGCCGGTCGTCGGCGCTATGGCGCCTCTCGATCAGGCCGCGCTTCTCCATTCGGTCGACGATGCCGGTGGCTCCCGCGTCGGAGACGTCCATCACATCGGCCAGGCGCTTCATCGGGAGCGGGCCCTCCGCCTCCAGGGCGGTCAGCACGTTGAGGTGGACCAGGCTCAGGGCGTCCCGGTGCCACGTCTTGAAAGCCCCTTCGCGATCACGCGGCGACCAGGCCGTCATCTCCTCGAGCAGCTCCTGCTCGAGAGCCGCGCGGCCGGCCGGGCCGGCTCCAGGCTGGGATCCATTACTTTGCGCCCATGGGGTATTCCGCATGGCGTTGAGTATATAGCGCCCCGTACATTCCGCAACCAGGCCACGTACTGGGCCTGACGGGCAGGACCCATTGCGCGATGCTGGTCCCATGCAGACCGACGACGTCATCGACCTGGCGCGACAGCTGATCTCCATCGACTCCGTCAACCCGGCGCTCGTCGCAGGCGGCGCCGGTGAGCACGAGATCGCCCGGTTCCTGGAACGCTGGGCGGTGGAGAACGACCTCGCGAGCCGCCTGATCCCCTCGCCGGACGGGCGCCCGAACCTGGTCATCGGCGACGCGATGCGCGGCGCGGACGATACGGGTAGCGCCGATGCGCGGACCCTGATGCTCTACGGCCATCTCGACACGGTCGGGCCCGGCTCGATGGCGGCACCCTTCGCGCCGCGCATCGAGGGCGACCGGCTGTTCGGCCGGGGCGCGTACGACCAGAAGTCCGGCCTCGCCGCCGCGCTCGTCGGCGCCCGCGAGGCGATCCGCGCGGGCGTCCGGGGCCGCGTGCTCGTCGTCGCCGTCGCGGACGAGGAGACCACCAGCACGGGCATCCAGGAAGTGCTCCGCCACGTCCGGGCCGACGGCGCCGTCATCACCGAACCCACCGAGCTGGCGGTCGGGATCGCGCACCGCGGCTTCGTGTGGGTCGAGATCGAAGTACGCGGGAAGGCGGCCCACGGCTCCCGTCCGCACCTCGGCGTGGACGCCATCTTCCGTACCGGCCCCGTCATCGCAGCGCTGGAGCGCTACACGGAACGGCTGGCTGGACGAACGCATCCGCTGCTCGGCGCGGGTCTGCTCCACGCCTCGCGCATCGCGGGCGGCACCGAGATGGCGACGCTGCCGGATCGCTGCCTGCTCTCGGTCGAGCGGCGCACGCTGCCCGGCGAGACTCCCGAGGGCGTCCTCGCCGAGATCGAGTCCGTCCTCGACTCCTGCCGCGCGTCCGATCCCGCGCTCGACGCCTCGGCCCGGGTGACGCTCGCTCGCGACCCCTTCGAAATCGCGGCCGACCATCCGTTCGTGGCGCTCGTCCGCGGCGCGACCGCCCGCGCGACCGGCACACAGCCCGACCTGGCCGGTGTCAGCTTCTGGGCCGACTCGGCCTACACCGCGGCCGCCGGCATTCCCAGCGTGCTGCTGGGCCCGCCGGGCGAGGGCGCCCACGCGGACGTCGAGTGGGTGAGCGTCAGCGGCACGCTCGCCTGCGCCCGGGCTCTCGCGGAGATCGCGCTCGACTTCTGCGGCTGACGGGGGCGTGATCAGCGCTCGAGGTCGCGGTCGGGTCGTGCCACGCCGGGTCGTGCTAATCTTGTACCAGCGCGGAACGTGTTTGACAGCCGGCCGCCATCATGGGGAGGCTCGATTCGATGGTGCTCCGATCCAACCCCACTCCCTCCGAACCTGCCCCGCCAGGATCGTCGATCCTCCTGAGCCGGCGCACGCTCCTGCGGCGGAGCGGCATGGTTGCCGGTGGTGTCGGGGCCACGGCGTTCCTCGCCGCGTGCTCGGCCGCGGGAGCTCCCGCCTGGACATTCCCTGCCCCAGCGGCCACCGCCGGTGCCCCGGCCCAGGGGTCCTCCAGCCCGGCGGCGACCGCCTCGCCCGCCACGAACGCGTCGCCGGCCGCGTCGACCATGGCTGGCATGGCGTCGCCCGCGGCCTCCGCGGCGGCTCCCGTCGTGGCGCGCGATCCGAGCCCGGCCGACTTTGCGGTGCCGCCGCCGTACCGACCCGTGAGCTCGAGCGTCATCCCGTTCAGCCTGACCTCGAACGACGGGCCGGACGAGACGATCCTCATCGCCACGAACCCGCCCACGCCGTACCAATCCAAGAACTTTGGGCGGCAGGTCCCGGCGCCGACGCTGCGGGTCACCGAGGGCGACACCGTTCGCTTCACGCTTGCCAACCAGGGCCAGATGCCCCACTCGATCGACTTCCACGCTGCCCAGACCGCGTGGAGCAGGAATTACCAGGAAATCGCGCCGGGCGGAACGTTCAGCTTCGACTGGAAAGCAAGCTACCCGGGCGTCTTCATGTACCACTGCGGCGCGGCACCCGTGCTCATGCACATGGCCGACGGCATGTACGGCGCCGTGATCGTCGATCCGAAAGACGGCCGGCCGACGGCCCGCGAGTACGTGCTTGTCCAGAGCGAGTTCTACGGGTCGGGCGGCCAGTACGCGAAGATGCTCTCGGACCCACCCGACTTCGTGGTCTTCAACGGCCAGGCGCTCCGCTACAAGACGACGCCGCTGCTGGCCAAGGCCGGCGAGCTGGTGCGGATCTTCATCGTGAACGCGGGGCCGAACTCCTCGTCGGCGTTCCACGTGATCGGCGCGCTCTTCTCGCACTACGAGTCCGATGGGTATCCTCCGAACGCCATGGGGATGCACCAGACGATCGACGTTCCGCCCGGCTCCGGCGCCCTCGTGGAGCTGACCTTCGCCGAGCCCGGCACGTACCCCTTCGTGACGCACAAGTTCTCCGACGCCACGAAAGGCGCGACCGGGCTCTTCAAGGTGAGCTGAGGGTCCGGCACGGGAGGATCGATCTCGGCATGCGCCTGGAGCTGACCCGACGGGGCGATTACGCGATCCGCGCGATGCTTGCCCTTGCCCGCGCCGAGGGTCCGTCGCCGCGCGGCCGTCCGTCCGGGGACGGCCTGCTCAGCGTTTCCCGCATCGCCGCCACCCAGGCGATCCCGCCGCGGATCCTCCCAAGCGTCATGCGACTCCTCATGCAGGCCAGGCTCGTTGAGGCGCAGATGGGCAGGACCGGAGGGTATTGCCTGGCTCGTCGTGCGGATCGGATCAGCCTGCTGGACATCATCGAGGCGGTTGAAGGCGACATCCGGAGGCAATCCTGCATCCTGCGCGGCGGGCCGTGCCTGGCCAACGGGGTTTGCGCCGTGCACGGCGTCTTCGCGTCGGCCGAGGCGGCCCTCCGGGACTCGCTCGCCGCGGCGACGCTCGCAGGCGCAGCCGCTGCACAGAGTGGGACCATGCCGCCATGACGGCCAACCCGACCTCCAGCGTCCGCTTCGACCGCATCGACCGCGCCCAGGCGCTGATGCGCGAACAGGGCGTGGCCGCGATCGTGGTGATGAACCACGACGACTACCGCTGGTTCTTCGGCATCGACCGGGCACAGCCGCGGGCGATCATCCCGGCGACCGGAACGTCAGCTCTGATCGCGTTCACCGCGGAGGAAGAGGAGCTGCGGACGCTCCTGGGCGGCCCCGAGATCATGATCTGGGGATCGGTGGGCGGCCAGATCAACGACGTGGTCACTCACCTCCGCGCGATCGCGGCTGAGGTGACCGCCGCCGCGCCGGCGCCCCCGACCCACCTTCGCGTCGCGATGCAGCAGTGGTTCGAGACGCCGGCCTTCCTGGTGGACATGTTCCGCAGGGTGAACCCAGGGGTCGAGCTGGTCTCGTCCGATCCGATCATGGACCCGCTCCGCGCGGTGAAGGAACCCGCCGAGATCGCGACCATGACCGCGGCCCAGCAGGTCGCCGGCATCGGCATGGATCGCGCGCGCACCCTGCTGCGCGACGGCGCCACCGCCCACGAGGTCGCCACCGAGGCGATCTACGCGATGATGCGGGCCGGCGCGCAGCGGACCAGCACGCCGATCTACGTCAACGTGGGCCGCGAGACGTGCATGCTCCACGGCTGGCAGAGCCCGCGACCGATGCGGACGGGCGACCTCGTCGTGATCGACCTCACGCCCGTCGTCGACGGGTACTGCGCGAACCTTGCCCGGACGTTCGTGCTCGGTGAGCCGGATGCACGTCAGCGATCGCTGCTCGATGCGTACGAGGCGCTGATCCCGGCGGTCCGCGACGCGATGCGCCCCGGTGCCACGGTGGCCCAGCTCGACGCCTGCGCGGCCGCGGTGCTTCGCGAGCGCGGTTTGGCCGAGTACCACGTGAACGGGATCGGGCACGGTCTCGGCCTCCGCTTCGAGGAGACGCCCGCCTCGACGATCATCCCGCCCCACCGCAACGTGCCCCTGCAGGAGGGCATGACCGTGACGATCGGCCACCCGATCCTCGCGATTCCTGGCTTCGGCGGAGTGCGCCACGAGGATGTCTACCGGGTGACGCCCCGTGGCGGCGAGATCCTCGTGCCATACCCGATCGCCCCGGTGGTGGCCGCCTCGGCGCCGGCAGGCTGAGCACGGCCGGTTCCGGCTACGCCGTCCGCTCGGTCATCGAGACGCCTGACTCGACGAAGCCGAGCCTGGCATAGGCCGGGTCGGGGTGGTGGTAGAAGCCTTCGCCGGTCTTGGTCCCCAGGCAGCCACGGTCGAGGTACGGCTTCAGGAAGTCGGCATTCGTGCGCAGCTGAGCATCGCCGAGCTGGCGCGCCCAGTAGTCGGTGATGTGCCACACCGTGTCGAGCCCCACGTCGTCGAGCATCCCGAAGGGGCCGATGGGCATCTTGAAGATCCCCATCCAGGCGCGATCGACGTCCTCGAGCGAGGCGACGCCGTTGGCCACCAGGGTCACCGCCGCGGTGTTGATGGCGTTGTACATCGCGTTGAAGACGTAGCCGTAGCTCTCCTTGCGGAGGTGGATCGGGATCTGCCCGATGCGGCGGGCGAAGGCCAGCAGCAGCTCGGTGGTCTCCTGCGAGGTTCCGGCGTGGGGCATCACGTCAACCACGTTGCCCGACCACACCGGCAGGTGGAAGTGGAGGGCGGCGAAGCGGTCGGGCCGTCCCGTCGCGGACGCGAACATCGATGGAAGCAGCGACGAGGTGTTGGTGGTGAAGATCGTCCGCGGCGGGCAGAGCGCGTCGAACTGGCCGAGCACCCGTCCCTTCAGCGCCGGGTCTTCGGGCACCGATTCGCTGACCAGGTCGACGTCTGCCGCCGCGGTCGCCGGATCGGTGGTAGTCGCGATGGCGGCAAGCGCGCGGTCCCGCGTCCCCGTATCGATGAAGCCCGTCCTGACCTGCTCATCCGCGTAGGCACGGATGCGCGCCAGCCCCGCCTCCAGGGCAACGGGGTCGATGTCGTACAGGACGACCTGGCAGCCGTGGGTCGCGCACTGCAGCCCGATCTGCTGGCCCATCGTGCCGCTGCCGATGATGAGAACGCGGCGCACGTCGTCGATCTGCATGGCACTCCTCCAGCGGCCAACG
>JARLHH010000376.1 GCA_031292335.1 Candidatus Limnocylindrales bacterium
GGCCGACCTGCGCGTCGTCGCGGGCGGGGGTATCGTCGCCGGCATGATGCCTGTCGATTGGCGCCCGTTCACCGAGTCTCCCGCCGCGCCCACCGGGATGGCCGTAGCCCGTGTCGCCGCGTGGCCCCGGTGACGGTCATGCCGGACGACTTGGCCACGATCGAGGGTCTGCAGGCCGCGTTTCGCCGCCGCGACTATGTCGCGGATCGCGCGCTCACGACGGCGGTCTTCCTGGCGCTGCGCCTGGAGCGGCCGCTCCTGCTGGAGGGCGAGGCGGGCGTCGGCAAGACGCAGCTCGCGAAGACGCTCGCGGACACGCTCGGCACGCGCCTGATCCGGCTCCAGTGCTACGAGGGCCTCGACGTCACGACGGCCGTCTACGAGTGGAACTACGCCCGCCAGATGCTCGAGATCCGGCTCCGGGAAGCGCGCGGCGAGATCGGGACCGCGACCGCCCACGACATCTTCGGACCCGACTTCCTGCTCAAGCGGCCGCTCCTCCAGGCGCTGGAGGCGCCCGACGGCCTGGCCCCGGTGCTCCTTATCGACGAGATCGACCGCGCCGACGAGGAGTTCGAGGCGTACCTGCTGGAGATCCTGTCCGATTTCCAGGTCACGATCCCGGAGATCGGGACGGTGACCGCCGACCGGCGCCCCCGCGTGATCCTGACCTCGAACCGAACGCGCGAGGTCCACGATGCCCTGAAGCGTCGCTGCCTCTACCACTGGATCGACTATCCCAGCGCGCAGACGGAGATGGAGATCGTGCTGGCCCGGGTTCCCGAGACGCCGGAGGGGCTGGCGCGCCAGGTGGTCGCCTTCGTCGGCCGGCTCCGGGCGGCGGACCTGACCAAGGTGCCGGGCGTCGCGGAGACGCTCGACTGGGCCTCCGCGCTGCTCGCCCTCGGGGCGCGTGAGCTTGCCCCGGAGGTGGTCGACGAGACGCTGGGCGTCCTGCTGAAATACGAGGAGGACGTCCGGCGGGTGCGGGGCGCCGCGGCAGCCGGCTTCCTCGGCGAGATCCCCGCGGCGGGTGCATAGGAAGCCGCGGGTGGCCAGCATGTCCGTCGCGCGCGCCCTGGTCCCGGACCCGCTGGAGGCCTTCGACGGCTCGACCTTCGTGCGCAACGCGGTGGTCTTCACGCGGGTCCTGCGTGCCGCGGGCGTCGTGACCGACCTTGGCGGAGCGCTCGACTTCGCCCGCGCGCTCACGCTCGTGGACCTTGGCGATCGAGCCCAGGTCCACGCGGCGGGCTCGGCGATCTTCTGTCGTCGGCGCGCGGACCTCGGGATCTACGACATGGTCTTCGACCAGTTCTGGCGTCGCCACGTGGCGCAGATCGCCCCCGCCACGCGCGAGGGGGACGCTCGCAGGCCGGCCCGACCACCCGGCGGTCGCGAGGCCGGCCCCGACACGGAGACGACGCCCGGGCGGCCCGGTCCGTCGCGCGGCAGGCCGGACCAGGCGGAGCCGGGGGCCGGCGACGAAGAGCCCGAGACGGACGCCGGCTGGGTCGTCTCGCCGCGCGCGTTCAGCCCCGGCGAGGCATTTCACCACCGCGACTTCGACCGGATGACGCAGACGGAGCTGCGTGACGCGGAGCGGCTCATCGACGCGCTGCGTCCCCGCCTGGAGACGCGGCTCACCCGGCGGTCGGAGCTCCACCCGCACGGCAGGCGGCCCGCGCTGCGCGCGATGTACCGCCGGAACCTCGCCGCCGGGGGCGACCTCGTGGACTGGGTCTGGCGGCGTCGCGTGCGACGCCCGCGCTCGATCGTGGTGCTGTGCGACGTCTCGGGGTCGATGGAGCGCCACGCCCGGATCCTGCTCCGGTTCGTGCAGGCGCTCTCGCGCGCGTCGGGCGTGCGCACGGAATCGTTCGTCTTCGGCACGCGTCTGACGCGGATCTCCCACGAGCTGCGCGGGCGGGACCCGGACCTCGCGATCCGGCGGGTCAGCGAGTCGGTCAGCGACTGGTCCGGCGGCACGCGGATCGGTGAGTCCCTGCGGACGTTCAACCTGCGCTGGGCGCGGCGGGTGCTCCGCACGTCGGGCGTGGTCATCGTCGTCTCGGACGGCTGGGATCGTGGCGACCCGGCGCTGGTGCGCGTCGAGGTGGCGCGCCTCCAGCGCAACTGCCACCGGCTGATCTGGCTGAACCCGCTGGCCGGCGCCGAGGGCTACCAGCCGATCGCGGCGGGCATGGCGGCCGCCTACCCATCGATCGACGACTTCCTGCCGATGCACTCGATCGCCTCGCTCGAGCGGCTCGGCGAGGTCCTGGGTGGAATGGGCCTGGGGAGTGCCGGGCGACCACCGCGGCGCGGCACGCCCCGCGTGCACCTCGTCGCGGCTGCGGGTCCGCCCCGCC
>JARLHH010000007.1 GCA_031292335.1 Candidatus Limnocylindrales bacterium
ACGGCGACCGCGCTGGACATCTCGATCACGCCGCTCGACCAATCCGTCGACGCCGCGGCGGCGAGCACCACGCGCGTCCTGGGCAACGTGTACCGCTTCACGCTGGTCGACCAGGCCGGCGACGCGGCGAGCGCACCCGCCTCGGCGCTCGTGACGGTTGTCCTGCGAGCGCCCGAGGACGCGCCCGGCGCGACGCTCGGCCAGCTCGTGGAGGGAGCCTGGCACCCGCTCAAGTCGGAGCCGATGTTCGGCTCGACCTACGTTGCGGTCGTGACCAGCTTCGGCGACTTCGCGGTCGTCGTCCCGGGCGCGTCGACGCCGTCATCGGGGGCGTCGTCGTCTTCCCAGGCGAGCCCGCCGGCCGCCCAGCCGGCCGCGACGACCCCGGACGCCGGAGGCGGCAGCGGGCCCGGCGGCCTTCCTCCGGCCGCCGTGATCGGCGGCATCGTGGTCCTCGTCCTCCTTGGCGTCGGGTCCGCAGCGCTGCTCCGGGCCCGTCGCGGCCGGGAGGCACGTGGCGGCCGGGACTCCCGTCGCCGGGGCAGCGGCTGGTAGACCCGGGGAGCCTCGCCGGCGGGAGATCGGGCGACCCCGGCAGTGCGGCGCGCCCGAGTCATCGGTTAGGCCACGTCCTCGTCGGGCGCAACCCGAGCGCCGACCGCACGCACGGGATGGTAGGCTCGGTCGACGGCCGCGGCGCCCGCGCGGCACGGACCAACCCACGGAGGCTCCACGCGATGGCCGATTCGTTCCATGACGCGATGGCGGCGGGCTACGCGCTCTCCGAGCCGTCCCTGGTGATCGGAAGCCCGATGGACGGCACGACGGCCCTGCCCGACGTGCGGATCCAGGTCGCGCTGTCCATGCTCAACCGGCACGGCCTGATCGCGGGCGCGACCGGGACCGGGAAGACCAAGACCCTCCAGCTCCTGGCCGGCCAGCTCTCCATGTCCGGCGTCCCGGTGCTGATCGCCGACATCAAGGGCGACCTGACCGGGCTCGCCCTGCCGGGCGACGCGACCAACGTGAAGGTGCTGGCGCGCGCGAAGGACCTGGGGCTGGACTTCAGGCCGGACGGCCACCCGGTCGAGTTCCTCTCGCTGTCGGGGAAGCTCGGCGCCCAGGTCCGGGCGACGGTCCACTCGTTCGGGCCGCTCCTGCTCGGGCGCGTCCTGGGCCTGAACGACACCCAGACCAGCATCCTGGCGCTGGTCTTCAAGTACTGCGACGACCACCAGCTGCCCCTGCTCGATCTCGCGGACCTCACCACAACCCTCAAGTACCTGGGCAGCGACGACGGCAAGGCGATCCTGGCCGATTACGGCGGCATCTCCGCGGCGAGCCTCGGCGTCATGCTCCGTGCGATCATCACCCTGGAGCAGCAGGGCGCCGATGTCTTCTTCGGGGAGCCCGAGTTCGACGTCGACGACCTGATGCGCGTGACGCCCGGCGGGCAGGGGATCATTAGCGTGCTGGAGCTCTCCGACGTGATGGAGAAGCCCGCCCTGTTCAGCACGTTCATGCTGTGGATGCTGGCCCAGGTCTACCACGCGCTCCCGGAAGCGGGCGACCTGCCGAAGCCGAAGCTGTGCTTCTTCTTCGACGAGGCGCACCTGCTCTTCGACGGCGCGTCGAGCGCGCTGCTGGCGCAGATCGAGCAGACGGTCCGCCTGATCCGCTCGAAGGGCGTCGGCGTCTACTTCGTCACCCAGGTCCCGACCGACGTCCCCTCGTCGGTCCTGGCCCAGCTCGGCAACCGGGTCCAGCA
>JARLHH010000377.1 GCA_031292335.1 Candidatus Limnocylindrales bacterium
CGCCACGCAGCTCGAACCCGTTCCGCCGGCGACTGCGCCGACATGCCCGCGGAGAGGTCGCCTAGAGGCCTAGGGCGCCGCACTGGAAATGCGGTATGGGGCAACCCATCGAGGGTTCGAATCCCTCCCTCTCCGCCACATCTTGTGCGCGAACCTGGGTGTCAGAGTGTCGCTCGATTCGGCGGACTCGCCTCCGGTGTCGCCATCGGCTTCTTCGGGCGTCTCGTCCTCGCCGTGGTCATTGCGGTGGTGGCGTGGGAGTGATGCCCGCGCTGCCCCCAGGATCTCGAGGCCCGAGGTGCGCAGCATGTCCGCTTCCGGCGCGACCGCATGGCCGGCCGCTGCGCCAATCTGCACCAGGCGGAGCCGCTTGGCAGCCAGCGTGAGTTCCTTCGGTATGAGCGTGCTGAGCAGCAGCTCGGTCGCGCGCTGTTCAGGCTAGATCGACCGCTGGTAGGAGCGGAACGTTCGCGTGGCGAAGGCCGTCGAGAGAATGGTCAAGCCCGCAAGCAACGCGACGCGGGATGTGACGAAGGACCAGTCAGGGTTCGCCCCGAGCGCCTCGCGGCCGGCCTCCACCGCCCAGTTCACGGGATTCACCGTCGCCGCCGTCGCGATCCAGGCGGGCGCGAGTTTGAGCGGCATGAACGCGGCCGAGAGGAAACCGACCTGGCGAGGCAGTCGGACAGGGCGCCGAGGATTCGAACGTCTCCCGAGCGGATTGGACGATCCGGCTCGGCTGAGCATCATGTAGGCATGAAGAGATCACTCGCGCTTGTGCTGTCAATCGGCATCCTCCTGACTTCGGCGGTCGCCATGAGCGCGACGGCCCAGACGGCCGCGGCGACGACGGTCCCCGACTGTACGGCCGCGCACCTGAGCGCACGGATCGCAGCGTGGCAGGGCGCCATGGGCAGCCGGATCGCCGACGTACGGATCGTCAACACGTCGTTCGCGCCGTGCGTCCTGCGCAACTACCCGCGCGTCCGACTGGTGAGCGCCCATGGGACCGTCATGCTCAACAGCGCCGCGGCGTCGACGACCGCCGGGACGCATGTCCTGTCCGCGCTCGGCTTCCTGCGGACCGAGGTCAGCGCCAGCAACTACTGCGGCCCCGCCTACGTTAAGCCCGTGACCCTCGCCTTCGTGCTCCCGGGGACGCTTGGTCAGGTCGTGGCGATCCCGTTGTCGCCGACCGACACGAGCGGCGTGCCGCCCTGCAACGGCGCACAGGGCTCCGCTGGGCACATCTCGATGCACGCGTGGCATACGTAGGCGAGCTCGGGTTCGGTGATGTCCCAGCAGCCCATCTCGGCCGCGGCGGGGAGCGCCATGATCTCGCGACATCTCAGAGGCTGTTCATGCCAACCCTCGGTGGCTCGTTGACGACTCGGGATTCACCGAACGGTGCATCGCGGGCGGGTCCGCCGTTGCCAGCCGGCCAAGGGCCGCCGCAGGCCGGCGGCGGAGCCAGGGACGCTTGACGGGGCGTGGCATGGAGCGGCAGATCATCCTCGGGCACGGCGCGTCCGGCACCGCCGCCAGCATGGCCCCGTGGGTTGAGGGGCTCCGACGCCACGGGCTGGCGGCGCGTGCGATCGATCTCCCGCGCCGTCGGGCCGAGGAGGCGGTGCCGGCGTTCCTCGCGGCGATCGATGTCGGCCACGATGCGGTGCTCGGAGGCCACTCGTACGGCGGGCGGGTAGCGAGCCTTGCGGCAGCCCGACGGTTGGCGGTGCGTCGCCCGGTGGGCGGGTTGCTGCTCCTGAGCTACCCGCTCCACCGCCCAGGCCAGCCTGACACGTGGCGGGAACGGACGGCGCACTGGTCGGCGCTCACCTGTCCGGTGTTGCTGCTGTCCGGTGAGGCCGATCCCTTCGCCCGGCTGCCCCTGCTGCGCGAGGCGGTCGGTCGGCTGCCGAACGCCCGGCTCGTGACCTACCCGCGCGTCGGGCATGGCCTTCTCCCGGTGCTCGACCAGGCGCTGTCGGCCGCGATCGCATTCATCAGCTCGCTCCCCGGGTGAGCGTCGACGAGACGGGCCGCCGGGATTGACGACGCGGGCCGCGGCGGCCGGCTGCGAGCGGATCACGGGGACCTCCGAGCTGGCGCGCCCAGCACGGCGCTCAGGCGCCCGGCGCCGGCAGCTCGATGAGGCGCCCGTCCTTCTCAGCGAATGCCCAGGCGTCGATCTCGGGCGGCGTGATCCCGAGGTTCGTGAGCGCCGTGCAGACCTGGCTGCGGTGGTCGGTCCCGTGGTGGATCACTTGCGCCAGCCGGATCCCGAGCGGCGCATGGCTCTCCGAGCCGTCGTCTCGGCGGCGGATGATCATTCGGTCCGGATCGAGGTCGTCGGCCACCACGTCGGCCCAGACGGGGCCGTTCGCCGCCATCGCGGCGCGGAGCGCCGGGAGGTCCATCGTCTCCTCGTCGATGTTGACCACCTCACCGCCAGACAGCAGCTCGAGATACGAGCAGTCGGCGCCGACGAGGTGGCGGATGGTGTCGAGGATGGACCCAAACGTGCCGGGCACCGCGGTGTCGAGCTGCTCGTCCGTCAGGGGCAGGCATGCCTCGATCAGGCGGACTGTTGCCCAGACGTGGTGGCCGAACGCGTCGGCGAGGATCGGTCTTCTCATTCGCGGACCTTATCACCGCTCGAGCCCGGATCGAGGCACACGGAACATGCGGACCAGCCGAAGCTCCGGAGCCTCCGCCGCGACGCCGACAGCGCTCACCGAGCGCCGCAGGGACCGCGGCCGTGCATGGCGCCGGCAGCGCCCCTCGACCACGAGGTGCCCCGCCCGGGACCCCTGCTATGATCGGTGTGCCGTGCTAGGCGGGGAACTAGCGGTGCCCTGTACCTGCAATCCGCTCCAGCAGGGCTGAATTCCCTCCCGAGGTCTTCGTTTTCGAGAGCCGCCGGCGCGAACGGCGTCGAGGATCGGGTCCCGCGCAGCGGCGACACGCGAACCGCGTCAGGTCCGGAAGGAAGCAGCGCTAAGCGAGGCTCGTCGGGTGCCGCGGCCAGGCCTGGTCTGAGCCGATCGCACAGGTGGGCGCGGGGACGTCCTGGTCGACGGGGGGTGCACGGCACTACTTCTGCCAGTCGCCGCGACCGGAGCCGGGGGTCCAGTGAGCGAACGCCCAACGCACCAGGCCCTGTACCGGCGCTGGCGGGCCCAGCGCTTCGAGGACGTCGTCGGCCAGGACCCGGTCGTGACGACCATCCGGAATGCCCTGCGGACCGGCCGGACCGCCCACGCATACCTGTTCGTCGGACCGCGCGGGACCGGCAAGACGTCCATGGCCCGCATCGTCGCCAAGGCCGTCAACTGCCCGAACGTGGCGGACGGCGAGCCGTGCGATGCATGTCCGTCGTGCGACGCGATCCGGGAAGGCCGGGCGCTCGACGTCGTCGAGCTCGACGCGGCATCGAACAACCGCGTCGACGACATCCGTGAGCTCCTGCCCCGGATCTACACCGCACCCGCCGACCTGCCGACGAAGGTGTTCATCGTCGACGAGGTCCAGCGCATCACCCAGGGCTGGGACGTCCTCCTCAAGACGCTCGAAGAGCCCCCGCCGCACGTCCTCTTCGTCTTTTGCACCACCGATCCCAGCGGAGTCCGGCCGGCGGTCCTGTCACGTGTCCAGCGGTTCGACTTCCGCCCGCTGCCGGCGGTCCTGATCGAAGGGAAGCTGCGCCGGATCCTGGCCGCCGACGGGCGTGCCGCCGAGCCGGAGGCCATCGCCCTCGTCGCCCACCTCGCCGATGGCGGGATGCGCGACGCCGAGTCGATCCTCGATCAGCTGCTCTCGGGCGACGCCGGTCCGCTCACTGCGGATGCGGTCCGGGACCTGCTGGGCCTCGCCGACGGGGACTCGGTCGCGACCTTCGTGACCGCGCTCGCAGTGGGTGACCCGGTCACCGGGATCGCACTTCTCGACGGGCTGGAGGAGCGGGGGCGCGACCTCCGCTCGTTCACGGACCAGGCCGTCGACGCGCTTCGCGCGGCGCTGCGCGGATCCCTCGCGGGGGTCGCGGGCGCCGGCTCGGTGCCGGGTCTCGACACCCACTTGCTGGTCGGCGCCGCGGGGCGCCTCGCCGCGATCGATCCGGCAAGCGCCGCTCCCGGTGGCATGCGCTTCCAGCTGGAGCTGGCTCTCCTCGCCGCTGCCTCTCCGGCTCCACCGACGCCGGGACCGACGATCGCTGTGCCGTCGGTCCGCGAACCGACGCCCGCGCGTGCAGACAAGGGTGCGCCACGCGTGCGCGCGGAGACCGTGCCCACGCCTGCCTCGGCCGCCCCGGATCTTCCCCCGCCGGGCCCACCCGCCTCGCCGAGCGTCCCCGCTCCCGCCCCGCCGAGCGTCGCCGCCAC
>JARLHH010000073.1 GCA_031292335.1 Candidatus Limnocylindrales bacterium
GACGCTCGAGGGCGGCCAGATCGAGGGGAAGCGGGTCGCCGTCGTCGAGGACGGGCCGACGCTCACCCACGGCGGCATGACGTATGGCGCGGGCATCGTCGCGGCCAGGCGCTTCGGCGCGGCCGAGGTGGTGGACCCGGTTCCCTACGCGATGGGCAGCCTGGCCCAGACGCTCGCCAAGTACCCTGCCCTCCAGCACCTTCTGCCGGCCATGGGGTATGGCCAGGAACAGATGCACGAGCTGGAGGAGACGCTCAACGCCATGCCGGCGGACCTCGTCCTCGCCGCGACGCCGATCGACCTGAACCGCGTGCTCCATCTCCAGAAGCCCGTCGTCCGGGTTCGCTACGAGCTGGAGGAGGTCCCCGCCGAGGCGGACGTGCCGACGCTCACGGACCTCGTCGCGCCCATCGTCGCCCGGGCCCGCGCGGCAGCCGCGCCCGTCGCTCGCTGAGCGGAGGCAGATCCGATGGCGGACCACTTCCTGACCCTCGACTCTCTCGGCCGCGACGGCGTCCGGGAGATCCTCGACCTCTCCCACCGCTTCAAGCGTGAGCCCGGCCGACACCGGGGCGCCCTCGACGGCGGGCGCGTCGGGATGATCTTCGACAAGCCATCGACCCGGACGCGGGTCAGCCTCGAGGACGCCGCGTGGGCGCTCGGGATGCTCCCGATCGTCCTCCGGCCCGACGAGCTCCAGCTGGGCCACGGGGAGACCGTGGCTGACACCGCGCGTGTGCTCTCGCGCTACCTGTCGGCGCTCACGATCCGGACCTTTGCCCATGCGCGGGTGGAGGAGCTCGCGGCCCACTCCAGCATCCCGATCATCAACGCCCTGACCGACGAGCACCATCCGTGCCAGGCCCTCGCCGACGTGATGACGCTGGAAGAGGCGCTGGGCAGCCTCGCGGGCCGGCGGGTCGCCTTCGTCGGGGACGGCAACAACGTCGCCCACTCGCTGATCCAGGCCGCCGGGTACCTGGGGTTCGGGCTCGCGATCGCCACGCCGGAGGGCTACCGGCCCGACCCGGCCATCGTGGCGGCCGCCCGGGTCCAGGCCGAGGCCACCGGTGGCGCGATCGAGCTGTTCACCGAGCCGGCCGCGGCCGTGCGCGGTGTGGATGCCGTGTACACGGACGTCTGGGCGTCCATGGGCAAGGAAGCCGAGCGGGAGGAGCGCCGCAGGGTCTTCGCCGGGTACACGGTGGACGAGGCCATGATGGCCGCCGCCGGACCGGGCGCGATCTTCCTCCACTGCCTGCCGGCGCATCGCGGCGACGAGGTGACCGACGCGGTCATCGACGGGGCGCAGAGCCGGGTCTGGGACCAGGCCGAGAACCGGATCTACACGGAGCAGGCGCTCCTCTACGCGCTCATCAGCGGTGACCGGAGGGGAGAGCGCCTGGGATGACCAGGATCGCGGTCGCCCTCGGCGGGAATGCCCTGATCCGGCGTGGCCAGCCGGGGTCGACCGAGGTCCAGCGGGCGAACCTCCAGGTTGCCGCCCGCTCGCTCGTCGACCTCGCCGAGCGAAGCGGCGCCGAGATCGTGCTCACGCACGGGAACGGCCCGCAGGTCGGCTACCTGGCGATCGCGGCGGACCTGGCGGCAGCCGTCGTGCCGCCGCCCCCGCTGGACGTCCTGGGAGCCGAGTCGCAAGGCCAGATCGGCTATCTCCTTGCCCAGGCGCTCCACGACGCGTTCATGGCGCGCGGGATCCGGCGCGAGATCGCGGTGGTCGTCACCCAGGTGGTGGTGCGGGCCGAGGACCCGGCTTTCAGCGCGCCGACCAAGCCGGTCGGGCCCGTCTACACGGAGGAGGTCGCCCGGGCCCACGCCGCGGACCAGGGGTGGGCGATCGCCCGGGACGGCGAGCACTGGCGCCGCGTCGTCGCGTCACCCCAGCCCCTGCGGATCGTCGAGGCACCGGCGATCCGTTCGCTGGTCGAGACCGGTGCCCTCGTCGTCGCTGCCGGAGGCGGCGGCGTCCCGGTGGTGGAGCTGTCCGACGGCCGCTACGAGGGTCGCGAGGCCGTCATCGACAAGGACCTCGCCGCGGTCGTCCTCGCCCGCGCCGTGGGCGCGGACGGCCTGATCCTGCTCACCGACGTCGCCGGCGTGATCCGTAGGTGGGGGACCCCGGACGCGGAGATGATCCGGCGCCTCTCGGTGGAGGAGGCGTTCGAGGGCCTGGCGGCCGGGGCCTGGCCGGCCGGGTCGATGGGTCCGAAGGTCCGGGCCTGCGCGGACTTCGTGCGCGGCGGGGGCCGCTTTGCCGCGATCGGCGCGCTCGACGACGCGGCCGCGGTTGTCTGGGGTCGAGCCGGCACGCGCTTCGGGTCGGGCCGGCTCGGGCTGCCCCGCGAAGGTGCGCGGCCCGGCGCGGCGTCCGAGTAGCAGCCGGGGCGTCCGGGAATCGGACGGGCCGCGCCGTGCGGCGCGGCCCGTGACCCTGCTGGTTCCGAATGCGATCAGGCGACCGAGCGGGCCGCCTTGACCACCATCGATCCCACGAACTTGTCGTGGAAGCCCTGCTTGGTGGGGCTCTGGGCGGTGGTGTAGAGGAGGTAGATCACGTACCCCAGGGCGACCAGCGCGATGAGGAGGCCGACGAGCGGCAGCGGGTTGAGCGCCGAGACGATCGTGATCCAGCCGCCGACCGCCAGCCAGCGTCGGATCGCCTGGTCCATCGACAGCGTGGAACCGTCCTTCTCGCTCCCGATCTGCATGCCGAGGACCTTCATTCCGACGGTGCCCCGCATGTTGGTCCAGGTGTAGATGAAGTAGCCGGCACTGACCGCGGCGCCGATGACGGCGTTGATGATCGCCGCGAAGTAGTTGTAGTGGAAGCCATTGACGAGGTCGAACGAGACCACCGGCATGAAGGAGCCGGTGATGGCTCCGATCACGACGCCCACGATCGCCAGCAGGATCATGTCGATGATGTAGGCGATGATCCGGTTGGGCAGGTCGGCGTAGAAGAGGCCCGCCGGTCCAGCCACCGGGGCCGTGGAGGTCAGGCTCTGCATCCAGGCCGGCTGCGGCGTCTGGGATGCCTGCGGCGGCATCTGCGGCGGCGGAGTCGGCGCTTGCGGCGGCGGAGTCGGCGCCTGCGGCGGCGGAGTCGGCGCCTGCGGGCTGCCCGACGGCATCTCGGACGGGGTTGGATCCATCGCATCTCCCTCTTCTTGTGTCTCCCCGGAGCCACCGGGCGCTAGGCCGCGCTCCGACCGGCTGCCACACAGGACCCTTCCCTGCGATGCCGGAGAGCATAGCCACGCCGCGTCAACCTGACCAGATCGTTTGCGTGCCCTTTCAGGCACGCGGGAGCGCGGAGCGTGCCTCCGGGCACCACCGGGTAGACTCGCCGCCGATGGACGGCACGATCGCTCTCGTCGGATCGGGCGAGTTCACCGCGTCGATGGATGCGGTGGATCGGGTCCTCCTGCTGGCCACCGGCCGCGAGCGGCCACGCGTCGTCGTGCTCCCGACCGCGTCGTGGCCGGACGGCGAGGAGACGTTCCGGCGCTGGGCCGCGCAGGGGGAAGCCCACTTCGCGGCGCTCGGCGCGGAGGTGGAGCCCGTCCTGGTGCGCGGTGCCGAGGACGCGAACGACCCGGCTGCCGCGGCAGCGATCGGGGAGGCCGACCTCGTCTACCTGTCAGGTGGGAAGCCCGGCCACCTGCTCGACGCCCTCGTTGAAGGCGCCGTGGGCACCGCGCTGCGGGCCGCCCACGCCCGCGGCGCGGTCATCGCCGGCTGCTCGGCGGGGGCGATGGTGCTCGCCGGTCACCAGCTCCGGTCCGGCGGGCGTTCCTTCGCCCGGTTCCCGATCGGCTGGCGGGACGCGCTGGGGCTCGTGCCCGGGACCATCGTGATCCCCCACTACGATGCCTTCCCGGAGCCGCTCGCGGTGGCGATCGCGCTGGCGGCGCCCGCCGACACCCTCGTGCTCGGCATCGACGAGGAGACCGCCCTTGTCGGTCGCGACGTTGCCTGGAGCGTCCACGGACGCGGACGCGTGACGGTCTGGCGCGGGCGACATCGCGACCGCCTGCACGCCGGCGACACGCTTCATCTCCCCGGCGCGGCCGGCCTCGCCTGAGGCCGGCCCGGGCGGGTCAGCCGGCCTTGACCTCGCGGAAGCAATCCGAGCAGTAGACGGGCTTGTCCATGCGCGGCTTGAAGGGGACCTGGGCGTTGTTGCCGCAGCGCGAGCACGTCACCGCGAAGAACTCGCGTTCCGACGATCCGCCCCGCTCGTAACCGCGCGGCCCGCCGATGCTGCGGGCGTCGTACCCGTCCCCGCGGGCGGCGCGCCGGCTGGAGCGGCAGCTGGGGCACCGCTTCGGCTCCGAGGTGAAGCCCTTCTCCGCGTAGTACTCCTGGTCCGCCGCGCTGTGGATGAACGAGATCCCGCAGTCGACGCAGGGGATGGAGCGATCGGTGTATGTCATGTGCGTGTGCCTCCAGGTCCGGGCGCTCGCCGTCGGTCCGTGCGCCGGGCCCGCCACCCGCCCGGTCACCGGACCGCGGAGGAGGCAGGGTACGCCTGGTGCCGCGCGACCCGGGTGACGAGCTGGTGTTGGACCCATCGGGGCGCGCACCGGTTGCGTGGTCGAAACGATAGCATTCCGGCCCGCCGACGGCCGCCGGGGCGTCCAGGGACCGGGATTCGACCCGGCGCGCGCGAATGCCCGGGCAGGTCGCGCCGAATGCGGCACAATGCCGGGGATGCTGCGCCTGCTTCACACGGCCGACGTCCACCTGGGGGCCCGCCACGCCGACCTGGGCAACCAGGCCGCCGCCCAGCGCGAACGCCAGTTCCTTGCGTTCCGCGCCACCGTCGACGTCGCCCTCGAGGAGAAGGTCGATGCCCTGCTGATCGCCGGCGACCTGTTCGACTCGAACACGCAGCCGCGGCGCTCCGTGGAGCGCGCCGCCGCCGAGCTCAAGCGGCTCACCGATGCCGCGATCCGGGTGGTGATCATCCCCGGCACGCACGACGTCTACGACGGAGCGTCCGTGTACCGGGCGTACGACCTGGCCGCGATCGCCGGCCTGGCGCCGGACTCCGACCGACTGGTGGTGCTCACCCCCGACCGGCCCGACGTCGTCTACGGCATCCTGGACCTCGCCGTCCACGGGTTCGTCTTCCCGACCAAGCGGGCGCCGCGCAGCCCGCTGGCGGGGTTCAGCGCCGCCGCCGACGGCCGCGCGCGCTGGCACGTGGGGATGATCCACGGGTCCCTCGCGATCCCCGGCAAGACCGACGCGGACGAGGTCGTGTTCACGGCCGCGGAGATCGCGGCCTCGCACCTCGACTACCTCGCCCTCGGGCACTGGCACTCGACGCAGCGTGGCCAGGCCGGCGTGACCACATGGGCGTACAGTGGCGCGCCCGAGCCGGTGGCCGTCGACCAGGATCGCGCCGGCAGCGTCCTGCTCGTGGAGCTCGACGAGCGCAACGGGGCGCGCCACGTGGCGGTGGAAGAGCGCCGCGTGGGGCGGACGCGGTTCGACCGGCTGGAGATCGACGCGGCAACCCTGGCCAGCCAGCCCGCCCTCGTGGAGCAGCTCGCCGGCCGCGCCGATCCCGACCTCGTCCTCGACGTCAGGCTCGTCGGCGTCCGGCGCGAGGAGCTGGATGTCGTGGCCGACGAGGTCGAGCGGGAGCTGGCCGACCGCTTCTTCCGGCTTCGGGTCCGGGATGCCTCAGCCGCGGCGCTCCCGGACGGGCCGCTGCCGCCGCCTGACACGATCGCCGGGGCGCTGGTCCGCGACCTCGAAGCCTCCATCGCGGAGGCGGAGGCGGCCGACCGGCTCGACGAGTCGCTCGAGCTGCGGGATGCGCTCCGGCTGGCCCATCTCATGCTCGACGGGCACGAGGTCGCGCTGTGAGGATCACGCGGGTCCGGGTTCGCAACTTCCGGGTCCACCGCGACCTGGACCTCGAGCTTGCGCCCGGGCTCACCGTCATCCGGGGCCCCAACGAGGCCGGCAAGACCACGCTCCAGCGTGCGCTCGAGGTTGGGCTCTTCCGGCGCGTCACCGCGGGCGGGTCGGAGATCGACAGCCTGCGCAGCTGGGACGCCGGCGAGGAAGGGCGTCCGGCGGTCCAGCTCGACTTCGTGCAGGAGGACCTTGAGGGCACCCGGACCGGGAGCGTCCTCAAGGATTTCCGCGGCAGCCGGGGCACGGTCCGGCTGGTTCTCGACGGCCAGACGATCACGGATCCCGCCCGCGCCGACGAGCTGCTCGCCGAGCTGACCGGCATCCCCTCGGAGAAGTTCTTCCGCTCCACCGCGTCCGTCCGCCATCACGAGGTGGACGACCTGGCACGCGATGAGGGAGCGCTGCGGGACCGGCTCCAGGCCTCCATCAGCGGCGCCGACCGCGGCACGAGCTCGGTCAAGCGCCGCCTCGACCGGGCGCTCCGCGAGCTCAACGCGAAGGGTGACAAGAACCCCGGCGGGCTCCGCGTCGCGGAGGTGGCCGTCACGCGCGCCGAGGCCGCCGTCGGGGACGGCGAGTCGCGGCTCGCCGGGCTGGAGCGCGACCGGGACGCCCTCGTGGTCGCCCGCGGGCATCGGGCCAAGGTGGAGACCTCGCTCGCCGAGCGGCGGTCGCTGCTCGAAAGGGCCCGCCAGGCGGAACGCCTGACCGGCGAGCGCGACATCGCCCGCGAACGCTTCGAGCGCTACCGGCAGGCGGCCGCACTCTCGGACGAGATCGCCACGCTCGAGCAGGGCCACCCCTCCGAGCATGCCCTGCCGGTCCTGCGCCAGGTCGTCGAGCGCCTCCGCGTCCTGGATCGCGAGATCGCCGAGCTCGGCGCCCAGCTGGGCGACGGAGCCTCCGCGGTCGACTACGAGATCGTGATCCCGGAGCCTCGCTGGCGGACCTTCGCGATCGGCGCCACGGTGCTCGCGGTCGCGGGGCTCGCCGCTGCCCTGGTCGGCTTCTTCAGCGGCGAGTTTCCCGCTCTCGTCGCGGGCCTCGTGGGGGCCGTGGTGGGCCTCGGCCTTGCGGCCTATGCGCGCTCGAAGCGGCGCGAGGCGTTCGACTTCCGGCGCCACAAGCAGCTGCGCGACGACGAGATCGCGCGTCGTCTCCGCGGTCGCAGCCAGCTGGAGGAGGAGCTGAAGCGACACGTCGCGGACCGTGACACCCAGCTGGCATCGCTCCAGCTGGCCGACCTTGCCTCCGCCGAGGACCTGCTGGCCCGGGAGGACGCGCACGTCCAGGCGATCGGCCGCGCGCGGGCGCAGCTCGAGGGGCTCGTCGGGAAGGCACCCACGGAGACGCTCCCCGCCCTGCGGGACGCGGCCGCGCTCGACATCGAGCAGAAGACGGGCGCTCTTGAGGCCCTCGGGCCGATCGCGAAGGAGCCCCGGGCCCGCGAGCGGCTGGAGGTGGAGGTCCGCGACCAGGAGGCCGCCCTGGAACGCGCCCGGGACGACGAGGCCGGCGCCCGGGCGCGGGTCGAGCAGAACCCCGTGGACGCCGAGCAGGTCGCCCTGGACGTGGAGCAGCTGGCGGACCGGCGCCAGGAGCTGGCCGCCATCCAGCGCCGGATCCGTGTCTACCAGCTCGCTTTGGACGCGATCGTGCGAGCCGAGCGCTCGACGATGCAGAAGGCGACCCGCTATCTCGAGAAGCGCATGCGCGGCGACCTCGAGAAGCTCACCGGGGCGCGCTACCGGCGCGTCCGCGTCGACGACGCGACGCTGGACATCCGCGTCTTCGCCCCGGAGCGTGGTGACTGGGTCCCGGTCGAGGAGCTGTCGCAGGGATCGCTGGACCAGGTCTACCTGGCCGCCCGGCTCGGCCTCGTCCGCCTCGTCACCCAGGACTGCCGGCCGCCGCTCGTCTTCGACGACCCGTTCGTGACGTTCGACGATGACCGGGCGGCCCGCGCGGTCGCGGTCCTCCGGGAGCTGGCGTCGGACTTCCAGGTGATCTACCTGACCACCTCGGCCCGCTACGACGCGCAGGCCGACCGGGTCGTGGTGCTCGCCGGTCCCAGCGCGCTCGACACGGCGCCCGACGACACCGAGGAGGCTGGCCCGCCGGCCGTCGCCTGACCGGCGTGCGCCGGCCTCGAGTGTCGGTGGGCAGCGCCGCCGCACGGAGGTCGGAACGGCAGTACAGTCGCGCAGGCCGTGGGCGCCCGGGGCCGCGCACTCCCCCCAGGGGGATGCGCGCCGCGGAACCCGCCACCAGCGCCCGCCGCCGAGCCGACCAGAGGAGGCATCTCAGCCCATGGCGACCGACCTGCCCGCCGACATCGCGATCGAGCCGATCTTCGTGATCGAGGCGACTTACGCTCCGGACGCGGCGGTGACGAGGCCGGCCCACCGACCGGAGCACGTGGCTCGCCTCGCTGCCCTGCGCGACGCGGGGGTGGTGATCGCGGCCGGAGCGTTCACGGACCTGTCGGGCTCGCTCGTCCTCGTGCGCGCCCCCGACGAGGCCGTCGTCCGCGAGCTCGTCGCCTCGGATGTCTACACGCGCTCGGGGGTGTGGGCGAGTGCCCGCATCCGCCCGTTCGGTCTCGTCCGGCGCGCCGGGGAGATCGACGGCCGATGAGCGCGTCGAATCCGTCCCGGCGCGGTCCGGGCCTGGCGATCGCGCTCGCGGCGGCGCTCCTGGTGGGATGCGGCACCAGCGGTCCGGCCACGGCCCTGCCGTCCGCGGGTGCGGCGAGCGCGGCCGCGAC
>JARLHH010000378.1 GCA_031292335.1 Candidatus Limnocylindrales bacterium
CACTCTGCGTCGTCTGCTCGAGCTCGGGGAACGTCACGGAGGGTTGGATCCTTTCGGGGCGGCGCGGGGCGCGCCGAAGCGGGTCGCGATGCAAGCGCGACTCCCGTTTGTAGCACCGGACGGGTCAGGCGTCAAACGCCGGGCGGGCTCAGGACTGCTCGAGCAGGTTCCAGGCGATCACGACCACGCCCAGGCCCAGCAGGAGCAGGAGCTCCCAGACCCAGCGCGCGTCGTTGCGACCTGCCCGCGGCCCGCTGCGGTAGGCGCTCCACAGGTAGAGCACGAGCGTGAGGAGCGCCGGCCCGAGCAGGCGCGGGATCGCCATCGCCCGGAGGCCCGCGGCGGCGATCGCGACGACCACCGCGTACGAGAGAGCGGCGAACACGGCGCCGCGCACGTCCGGCGCCCGGAGCGCGGCGAGCCGGTAGCCGATGAGCCCGGCCAGGAACCCGTCGGCGACAGCCAGCAGGATCATGCCCCCGACGGGCAGTCCCGGAGGAGTCGCCACGGCGCCTCCGCCCGGCTCGACGAGCGCCCCCGGAATCGCTGCGGCGATCCCCGCGAAGGCGACGAACGCGACGAGCAGGGCAAGGCTCAGGAGCGCTGCCCGATCGTCGGCCGTCGCCCCGTTCGGACGGCCCAGCACCCGTCGCTCGAGCACGACCGCGGCAAGCACCAGGCATCCCGCCGCGAACAGCGCGGGAACCAGCAGAAGGCCGACCGGCACGAGCCGAAGCGCCCCGATCGCCGCGACGGCCGCGACGCCGGGCACCAGCAGCGCC
The DNA here is from genome assembly GCA_031292335.1 of Candidatus Limnocylindrales bacterium. Taxonomy (GTDB): domain Bacteria; phylum Chloroflexota; class Limnocylindria; order Limnocylindrales; family CSP1-4; genus CTSoil-043. The sequence goes on from JARLHH010000378.1 coordinate 783, forward strand.
TCCACCGGGACCCCCGCTTCGTCCGTCACGGGATCGGCGCCCAGCACCTCGAGCGTGGCGAACACGTGCGCGGCGAGCGCCAGGACGGCCGCGGCCCACAGCGCCGGCCCCTCGGCGAAGCGGCTCAGCCCGACGAGCACGACCGTCAGCGTGACGAGCTCCTTCCAGGCGCCCGACGCGGCGAAGGTGGCGCTCCCACTCGATCCCTCGGGACCCGCGGAACCGGCGGACACGTCCCGGGGCAGCGCCCGGCCCACGACGCCGGGGCCCGACGGGCGGCCTCCGGGATGCCGGTCGCGGGTCCGCCCTTCGCGCGACGCCGGGGCGACGGGAACCCCCGGCCGGCC
>JARLHH010000379.1 GCA_031292335.1 Candidatus Limnocylindrales bacterium
ACTGCGAGTCCGGCGGCAGGGCCGGCACGAGCGGGGCGGCGGCGAGCGCCGCGACCGGGAGCGGGGAGGGCACCGGGGTCGCGCCGGCCTCCCTGATCGAGCCGCCCGGCCGAGCCGGCGGCGTGGGGCCGGCCACGACCGGGGCCCCAGAGCGGGCTCCGGCCGCGCGGCCCTCCTCCAGGAACGCCTCGAGCGCATCCGCCATCGCCCCGGCGCTCGCGAAGCGGTCCGTCATCTCGGGAGCCATCGCCTTGCGGTCGATCGCATCCAGGGCCGGGGGGACGCTGGGCCGGATCTCGGAGGCGCTGGGCGGGGAGGCGGAGATGCGGGCCATCGCGACCGATGCGGCGGAATCGCCCTCCCACGGCCGGCGCCCGGTCAGCAGCTCGTACAGGACGATCCCCAGGCTGTAGATGTCGGAAGCGGCAGTCGCCGGCTCGCCGAGCGCCTGCTCGGGGCTGAAGTAGTGGACCGAACCGAGCGTGGTCCCGGGGAGGGTCAGACGGGCGTCGGCCCAGGCCCGCGCGATCCCGAAGTCCGTCACCTTCACGCGACCGTTGGAGGTCAGCATGATGTTCCCGGGCTTCACGTCGCGATGGACGATCCCCCGCTCGTGCGCCGCGTCGAGCGCGCGGGCGACCTCGGCCACCAGGCGGGCTGCCTGGCGCGGCGGGAGCGGCCCGTTGCGCCGGATCAGCGCGGCGAGATCCTCGCCGTCGACGAGCTCCATGACCAGGTACGGCCCGGCCTCGTCGGTGCCGAAGTCGAAGACGCCGACGATGCCGGGGTGGCTGAGCGACGCCGCGGCGTGAGCCTCCTGGCGGAAGCGAGCCACGAAGTCCGGATCGTGGCCGTACTCCGGGTGCAGCACCTTGACGGCGACGTCGCGGCCGAGCGCGCTGTCGGTCGCCCGGTAGATCGTGGCCATGCCGCCCTGGCCCAGCAGCTCGACGAGGCGATACCGCCCGCCGAGCACGTCGCCGAGACCAGCCACGATCCGTCTCCTTCGTCAGCTGCCCGGCGCCGCGGCGCCGGGCCGGGGCGCTAGAAGTCCAGGCCCCGCAGGTACGTCCCGAACTCCTCGCCCAGGTCCGGCCGGGCGAGGGCGAGCTCGACCGAGGCCTTCAGCCAGCCCATGGTCGTCCCGGCATCGTAGCGGGTCCCCTCGAACTCGTAGCCGTAGACCGGCTGCTCCTCCATCAGCGCCTGGATCGCGTCGGTGAGCTGGATCTCGCCACCGGCGCCGTGCGTGGTCCGCTCCAGCTTGTCGAAGATCTTCGGCGTCAGCACGTAGCGCCCGATGATCGCGAGGTTGGACGGGGAGAACCCGGGCTCGGGCTTCTCGACGAGCCGGTCGACCTTCCACAGGCGACTGTCCTCGCCTTCGACACGCTGCCCACCGATCACGCCGTAGCGGGACGTCTCCTCGTTGGGGACTTCCATCACGGCCACGACCGACGCGTGGGTCTGGGTGTAGGCGTGGATCAGCTGGCCGATGCAGGGCCGCTCGCCGACCACGACGTCGTCGGAGAGGATCACCGCGAACGGCTCATGGCCGACCATCTCCTTCGCCATCAGGACAGCGTGGCCCAGGCCGAGCTGTTCCTTCTGCCGCACGTAGGCGATCTGGGCCAGGTCGCTGATGTGGCGCACCTGGCGCAGGTGCTCGATGTCGCCGCGCTCCTCCAGCAGGTGCTCCAGCTCGTAGCTGATGTCGAAGTGATCCTCGATCGCCCGCTTCTGGCTGGAGGTGATGATGATCACCTGCTCGATGCCAGCCGCCACGGCCTCCTCGATCGCGTACTGGATCACGGGCTTGTCGACGAGCGGGAGCATCTCCTTCGGCTGGGCCTTGGTGGCCGGGAGGAAGCGGGTGCCCCAGCCGGCGGCGGGGAAGACGGCCTTGCGGACGCGCATGGAACCTCGGACAGCTCGGCCCTGGGCGGTGGCTGCCCGGGCGCGGGCGCCGGGACCGACCGGGCCCGCCCAGTATACGAAAGCCGGGTGCGGCGGCCGCGCGACGCTCCCGGCCTGCCTCCCGGCCTCCGTCCAGCCAGGCGGCGATGCCGCGGCCGGGCGAGCGGCGCCGCGTTCAGGTGACGGTGCTCGTCGCCTCGTGCGGCTCGGCCACCTCGCCGCCGCGCTGGAGCAGCGCGGCCCCGGCCAGCACCAGGACGCCGCCGGCCACCTGGAGCGGATCCAGGACCTCGGCGAGCAGGAGCCCTGCCAGCGTCGCGCCGGCCACCGGCTCGATCAGCGAGATGATGGACGCCCGGGTCGGGCCGATGACGCGGATCCCGTGCAGGAACAGGAACGTCGGGATCGACGCGCCGGCGACGCCGGACCAGGCAAGCACCGGGAGCGCTCCCGGCGATCGGAACGGGAGCAGCGCGACGTCCAGCGTCCCCGAGGCAAGGGTGAGCGCGAGGTAGCCGACTGCCGTGCCGCCGAGGATCACGAGCATTGCCTGCTCGGTCGGGACGGCCGGGAATCCGCGCCGGCCCAGGATCACGTAGACCGCCTGCATCGCCGACCCGAGCAGGGCGAGGCCGAAGCCGACCAGCTCGAAGCCGGGGCCGCCCCCCGAGCCTCCAAGGACGACAACCGTCATCCCGACGAGCGCGAGCGCGAGCGCGAGGAGGCGGCCCGCGTCCAGCCCCTCCTCCCCGATCGCGACCGAGCCGATCGCGACGAGCGCCGGGTACGTGTAGAACGCGAACAGGGCGAGGGCGATCGACAGGCGCTCGAACGCCGAGAAGATCGCCAGGTTGAGCACGACGGCCGTGACGATCGCAGCCCCGAGCGCCACGCCCGAGCGCCCGTCGAGCGCCACCCAGGGCACGGGGTCGCGCCCGACCCGCCGGCGCACCGCGACGATCACGAGCAGGCCCAGCGTCCCCAGGACGGCCCGCCAGAGCGCGAACGTGAGCGGCGTCAGGCCGGCGTCATAGGCGCCGCGGGACGCCGGGCCCAGCGTGCCGAACAGGCAGGCGGCGGCAGCGACGGCCAGCGAGCCGCCCAGGCGTCCGCGCGGGAGGGTCACCGGCGAGCGGGCCGGGCGGTCGACGCGATCAGGAGCCCGGCCGCGCTTCCCCGGCCGGCGCGGGTTCGGCCGGCCGCCGGACGAGGACGATCCCCGTGAACGGGATCCTGACGTCGCTGAACGCCTCGACGCTCACCAGGAAACCCACGAACAGGAAGATGACCGACAGCAGCTTGCCGAAGACGAAGAACTCGGTGTCGCCGAAGCGTGCGAGCGTGTCGCCCGAGGAGGCCAGGAAGGCCCCGATCGCGATCAGGATCGTGGCCGGGACGCGGCTGTGCAGGCGCCCGGCCAGGAGCGCCCGCAGCGCGCCCGGCAGCGACGCCACCAGGTTCACCGTGATCGCCACCGGCGAGATCGCCAGGTTGAACAGGAACTCGTCGCCGGGCTGGGTCGGGTCCAGGGAATAGTCGAGGATGCGCCGCTTCGGCATGAAGACGTAGGCGGAGAAGACCGCGCCGAAGGCGAGCGCGAGCCCGCCGGTGATGTTGAGGAACGGGGTGAGGAGCCGGAGCGTGCCCGGGAACAGGTCGGCCACCGGCGCGTTCGTGGCCGGATCCACCATCCAGCCGGGGGCGGCCAGCGTCGTCGTGAGCATCAGGCCGAT
>JARLHH010000380.1 GCA_031292335.1 Candidatus Limnocylindrales bacterium
CCCAGACGGAGGCGGCCCGGGCGGTCACCGAGGCGGCGGTGGCCGTCCTGCAGGCGCGTGGCGAGCCGGCCGAGCGCGACCGCCTCCTGGGGCCCGTCGTCGTCGCGCTGGACCGGTGCGGCCAGCTCCACCGTTTCGCGACGGCGTCGGCCGAGCCGGGGCTGGTTCCGGAGGAGGCGTCCACGGCCACCGGTGCGACCGTCCCGCCGGACGAGCCGGGCGCCGCGGCCCGCGCCGCGACCCCGGAAACGGGCGTCCGCGCCGCGACCCCGGGTACGGCCGCGACCCCGGGCGCCGTCGCGACTCGCGCCCTGATGGAGCTGGTCGACGGCGAGCTGCTGCGCCCGGACCACCGCCGGCTCGCGGCGTCCGACGAGGGTCGCCTCTGGCTGGCGGACCCGCACGACGAGGCCGCCGCGGCCGCGCCGCTGGCGGACCGCCTGGAGTGGGCCGTCTTCAGCCTGCTCGGCACGGAGGCCGCCGCGTCCGAGGCCGCGCTCCGCGAGGGGATCGGGGCGATGTTCGCCGGCTCCGACACGCCGGACCCGTGGCTGATGGACGCCTGCCTGAAGAGCTATGCCGAACCGGGGATCGGCAGGCCGCGGCTCGCCGCGGTCGACCACCTCCAGCACCGGGCGGAGGAGCACACGGCGACGATCGCCCTGCTGGCCGACATCGGCCACGCGCTGGGGCTGCATGTCGCCATCGCGCCGCGCGAGCAGGGACGCCGCGCGGCCGGCCGGCTGCTCGCGGCCCGCCTGGCCGCCGACGAGCGTGGCCCCGGCCTGTCCTTCCTCGGACGGGCCGGCGCCGATGCCGTGGAGCTGGTCGATTGCCTCTGGTACGCGCGACCGCGCTTCGCGTTCCTGTTCGAGGTGGAGTGGACCGCGATGCTGGGCGAACCGGTCCTCCAGCGCGGCCGGCGAATCGCGCCGGATGACCGGATCGTGCGCTTCCTGGTGACGGTTCCCGAGCGCTCGGAGCTCCTTCGCGCGAAGCTGCGCCACTCGCCGGTCCTGCGTCGCGCGATGGACGAGGGGAACTGGCACATCCTCCGGGCGGACGCGCTGCGCCGGTTCGCCGCCCTGCCGGCCCCGTCCCTCGAGGATCTCCAGCCGTACCTGGGACTGGATCCCGCCGCCGACAGCCCGGGCGACCAGCTCCCGCTGTTCGAGGGCTGACGATCGATGGCAGCCCGTCTTCCGCGCCGAGGATGCCCGGAGGACCGGTTCGACGCGCCGCCGCCGACCCGCCGGCACCCACCGGGACGGCGTACCCTATCGCCTGCATGACCGCATCGACCGACCTGGCCGCCCTTGCGGAGCGCACCTGGGAGCGCACGCTCGAGCTCAACCCCACGCTCGCCACGATCTACGGCGACGAGCGCTTCGACGACCGCCTGGACGATCCAGGCCCGGTCGGACGCGCGGCGCGACGGGCCCTGGCCGACCAGACCTTCGCCGCCGCCGCCGCCATCCCAGCAGCCTCGCTCGACGAGGAAGAGCGGATCACGCGCGAGCTCCTCCGGCTTGCTGCTGCCACGGACATCGCGGACGACGAGACGAGGATGGACCTGGTCGGGGCCGTCCAGCAGCAGGGTCACCAGTCGCTGCTGCCCGAGCTCGTCCAGTTCCAGAAGGCCGACACGCCGGAGCGCCTGGAGCGGCTGCTCGCGCGGCTCGCCGCGTACCCGGCCGTCGCGGACTCGGTGATCGGCCTCCTGGACGAGGGACGGGCGGCCGGCCTGACGGCGGCCCGCGTCGTCGCGGAGCGGACCGTGGGGCAGCTCGAACGGCTCCTCGCCGGCTCGGCCGCGGAGTCGCCGATCGTGACGCTCCCGGCGGTCGCCCGGGAGGCCGACCGGGGCCGGATCCTCGACGCGGTGGAGCGGTATGTCCGGCCGGCCGACGCGGGCTACCTGGAGGCGCTGCGGGCCTACCTGCCATTCACCCGCGAGGTGCCCGGGCTCTGTTCCACCCCGGGAGGGGAGGAGCGCTACGCGGCCCGGATCCGGGCCTACACCAGCCTGGACGTCGGTCCGGAGGAGCTCCATCGCATCGGGATCGACGAGCTGGAGTCGATCGAGGCCGACCGCCGCGTGATCGCCCGGGCTGCCGGCCACGGCGACGACACGGCTGCCTACCGGGCGGCGCTGAATGCCGACACGGCCGAGATCCCACCCACGCCCACCGCGCTTGTCCAGCGCTGCTCGGACGACATCCTGCGCGCGCTCGACGCCGCGCCTGCCTTCTTTTCGCGGATCCCGCAGGCGGGCTGCGACGTCCGGGCCGTCGACCCGCTGCTCGAGCGGGACGCGGCCGGCGCGTACTACTACCCGCCCACGACCGACGGCTCGCGCAACGGCATCTACTTCGTGAACACGTTCGACCTGCCCAGCCGGACGTACTGGACCACCGCGTCGACGACCTACCACGAGGCCGTGCCGGGCCACCATTTCCAGCTTGCGCTCGAGATGGAGCTGCAGGGCCTGCCCCCGTTCCGCACGCTCGGCTTCTGGCCCCAGGGGACCGCCTACGTGGAGGGCTGGGCGCTCTATGCCGAGCTGGTGGCCGATGAGGCCGGCCTCTTCCGGAGCGAGGCCGAACGCTTCGGGATGCTCGACGGCCAGGCGCTCCGGGCCGCCCGCCTCGTGGTGGACACCGGGCTCCACGCGTTCGGCTGGAGCCGCCAGAAGTCGTTCGACACGCTGGTCGCGGCCGGCGTCCACCCGACCGACGCCTCGAGCGAGACGGATCGCTACATCGCCTGGCCGGGCCAGGCGCTCGCCTACCTGACCGGACGGCGCGAGATCCAGCGGCTCCGCCGGGAGCGGGAGCGGCGGGAAGGCGCCGCCTTCGACATCCGGCGCTTCCACGACGACGTGCTCCGGCACGGCAAGCTCCCCCTGACCATCCTCGCCGACGTCGTCCTCGCCTGACCGCCCGGGCACCGCTCACAGGGAGATCGATCCGCATGTCCACGCCCGACACCGCCGTAAACGCCATCGCCGACCGCTTCTGGGAGGGGCTGCTCCGCGAGTCGCCGACCACGGCGACCGTCTACGGCGACGAGCGCTACTCGGACCTGCTGGACGATCCGGGCCCGGCCGGGCGCGCCGCAGCCCGGGAGCTGCGCGAGCGCACCCTCACGGAGATCGAAGCGATTCCCGCCGACGGGCTGCCCGTCGAGGAGCGCATCACGCGCGACATGATCGACGTGGTCTGCCGCCTCGGGCTCGAGCAGGCCGACGCCCGGATGGACCTGCTGGCCGCGGTGGACCAGATGGGTGGACCCCAGACCCTCCTACCGCAGATGGTCCAGTTCCAGCCTGCGGACACCCCGGAACGGCTCGACCGGCTGGTCGCCCGGCTGGAGGCGTACGGGCCGTTCATGGATGCCTACGTCGGCCTGCTGGAGGAAGGGCGGGCCACGGGGATGACCGCGACCCGCATCGCGGTCGATCGCACGGTCGCCCAGACCGAGCGCCTGCTCGCGATCCCGGCGGCCGAGTCGCCGATCGTGGCGTCCGCCCAGCTGGCCGACGGCGACGCGGGCGGCCGCGAGCGACTCGCCGCGGCCGTGGAGGCGCACGTCAGGCCGGCCCTCGCGCGGTACCTGGAGGCGCTCCGGGGCGACTACCTCGCCGCGGCCCGCGAGAACCCCGGCCTGTGGTCCGCCCCGAACGGCGACGCGCTGTACCGGCTCGCGATCCGGACATGGACCACGCTCGATCTCGACCCGGTCGAGCTCCACCAGGTGGGCCTGGACGAGCTCGCGGAGATCAACGCCGAACGCCGGACGATTGCCCGCGGCGCCGGCTTCGGCGACGACTTCGACGCGTACCGCCGGCACATCCAGGCCGACCCGGCGAACGTCGCCCCGAGCGCCGATGCGCTGGTGGCGCGGGCGCGCGAGGACATCGGGCGGGCGCTGGCGGCGGCGCCGTCGTGGTTCGGCCACCTCCCCGTGTCGGCCTGCGACATCCGGCCGGTCGATGCCTTCATGGAGAAGGACGCCCCGTTTGCGTTCTATTTCCCGCCGGCGGTCGACGGCTCGCGACCGGGGATCTACTACGTGAACACGTACGACCTGTCCCACCGCTACTTCTCGTCGCTTGGCACGACCACCTATCACGAGGCCGTGCCGGGGCACCATTTCCAGATCGCGCTGGAGATGGAGCACCCGGACCTGCCCGCCTTCCGGCGGCTCGGGTCACGGCTGGTCGGCGGCGCCTACGCCGAGGGCTGGGGGCTCTACTCGGAGCGGCTGGCCGGCGAGATGGGGCTCTTCCGCAACGAAGCGGAGCGCTTCGGGATGCTGACCGCCCAGGCCTGGCGCGCCGGCCGGCTGATCGTGGACACCGGGATCCACGCGCTGCGCAGGGACCGCGACTGGGGCGTCCGCGTGCTGCTCGAGGCCGGCCTGACCGAGACGGACGCCTCCATCGAGACCGACCGGTACATCACCTGGCCCGGCCAGGCGCTGACGTACAAGGTCGGCCAGCGCGAGATCGAGCGGCTCCGCCGCGAGCTCACGGCCCGCGACGGGGCCGCGTTCGACGTTCGGGCCTTCCACGACGCGGTGCTGGGCCACGGCTCGCTGCCGCTCGCCACGCTCGCCCGGGAGCTGCCGACCTGGCTGGCCGTCCCGGCGAGGTAGGGCGCCCGGGCCTCCGGCCGCTCAGCCGCGCCGCTCCATGACCCGCCAGGCCACGCCGAAGCTTCCCAGCGCCCACGCGCCCAGCAGCAGGAACGCCCCGGCGGGGAGCGGGAAGGACGCCGGCGCGAGCGTTCCCCGCAGGACCTCGCCCATCGCCTGCACCGGGAGCACGGCGTGGATCCCGGTCAGCCAGCCCGGCAGGCGGTCGGGCGGGAAGTTGAGCGGGCTGAACATCAGGACGAACACCACGAGCACCTGGCTCATCATGTTCGCGGCCATCGGGGGGAGGACCGACGCGATCGCGTAGCCGATGCTGGCCGCCGTCAGGGAGGTCAGGCCGAGCGCCGGGATGATCAGCGGGCTCACCTGGAGGTCCAGCGAGAAGCGCCAGGTTCCCAGGAGGATGGCGAACGCGACGCCGGGCAGCACGATCACGAGCCAGACCGTCAGGTCCGCGAGCAGGTGCAGGATCCGCGGCACCGGCAGCGAGCGCATGTACTCGTACGAGCCTTCCGTTCGTGCCTGGGCCACCATCTGGGGCGTCGCGACGAGGCCCATCGTGATGAGCGTGATCGCCGGCGCGCCGGTGGCGAGGAAGAGGACCGTGCGCGGGTCGAGCTCGGGGAAGAGCAGGGGATAGCCGACCACGATCCCGAAGGCGAAGAGCGCCTGGACGACGATGGCGAGGGGCAGGAACCCCTTCATGCGCAGGGCGTTCCAGCGGATGAGCAGCAGGTAGCTAGGCAGCGCGGACACGGGCGTCCTCCAGGCCGGTGGCAGGATCCGACGCCGGGGCGTCGTTCCCATTGCTGAGCGCATCGGGGCGCCCGACGAGCTCGACATAGACATCCTCGAGCGTGGCGGGCCCGAGGCGGTACTCCTCGAACGTCCCGTCCAGCTTGGCGGCCTCGGCCCAGCCGACCGCCGCCGCGGCCGCGCTTGCCGCCACCGTCGCGAGGTGGCGCTGGCCCGAGCCGACATCGCGAAGCACGAACGGCGGGAGCTCCGGCAGCGCCGCGCCGGGCTCCAGGACCAGCTCCAGCCGGAGGTCGTCGGCGACGCGCTCCTTGAGCTGGGCCGGCGTCCCGGTGGCGATGACGCGGCCGTGGTCGAGGATCGCCAGCCGGTCCACGGCGCGCTCCGCCTCGACGACGTTGTGCGTCACCAGGAGCACGGCTGCGCCCTCGTCGCCGAGCGCGCGAACCTGGGTCCACAGGAGGCGCCGGCGAACCGGGTCGACGTCGTTGGTGGGCTCGTCCAGGATGATGAGCCGCCCTGGAGCCACGGCCGCCATCGCGAACCCGACCAGCCGCCGCACGCCGCCCGAGAGTCGGGCACCGTCCGTGCGCGCCCACTCACCGATGTCGAGCGCCTCGAAGAGGCCATCGCGCCGGCGGCGGACGTCGTCGGCCCGGCCGCCACGCAGCCGTCCGATCATCTCCACGGCCTGGTTCGGGGTGAGCCCGTTGATCGGGAGGGTGGCCTGCGGCTGGATGGAGCAGGCCCGCCGCGCGAAGCCCGGATCCGCGATCACGTCCCGGCCGTCGATCGTGATCGTCCCCGCGTCCGGGCGGAGGAGCCCCACGACCTGGTTCACCATGGTCGTCTTGCCTGCCCCGTTGTGGCCGAGCAGGCCGTAGACCTCGCCCGCCGCGACGGAAAGGGAGATCCCGTCGTTCGCCCGGGCCCCTTTCCGGTAGGCCTTGGCGAGGTCGTCGATCTCGAGAAGCATCGGGTCACCCTCTCGTGCTTGCCTGGCGTGGCGGGGTGCCGCCTGGCGGGGTTCAGGTGCCGAAAGGTATCACCATACCCAACGGTATGTCAATACCAGTTGGCATGTGCATACCCTGTGGTATCATCTGTTCATGGAAGGTGTGCGCACGCCCATGACTCGACTCAGTCGTGACGAACGGCGGACACAGACGCGCGAGCGCCTGCTCGACGCCGCGGTCGAAGTGTTCAACCGGCTGGGGTACGTCGGCGCCTCCCTGGAGGCGGTTGCCGAAGCGGCCGGCTACACGAAGGGCGCCGTCTACTCGAACTTCGCGACGAAGGCGGAGCTCTTCCGGGCCGTCATGGAGCGGACCCAGGGCGGACGGGCGGCTGACTCCGAGGCCCAGCTGCGCGAGCGGTCGCTCGCCGAGTTCACCGACCTCATGGGTCGCATGATCGCCGATCAGGCGGCGAACGAGGAGTCCTTCGACCTGCTCACGATCGAGTTCTGGCTTGCGGCGATGCGCGACCCGGACCTCCGCGCCGACCTGGCGGAGGGCTATCGCCGGATGCGCGACTCGCTCGGGCCGATCATCGAGCACGGCCTGGAGGCGGACCACGTCCTGAGCGGGTTCGACGGGTCCGAGCTGGCGACGCTGGTGAGCGCGATCGGGACCGGGATCCTGCTCCAGTACTACCTCGAACCCGGCGCGGTCGACCCGGAGCTGCTTCCCCGGGCGCTGCGGCGCCTTTTCGGGTATGGGCCGCACGCCGGCCAGTCGAACGCGGGCGAAGGCGGGGCCGTGCCCGAGACCGCCTGACCGGTTCAACGTCCGGATTGACGTGTCGGTGCGGGTGTCCGATCATCGAGGTATGCGAACCAAGCGAACCTACAACCTCCCCGAGCGGACGGTGGTCGCAGTCCGGGAGCTGGCGGCGACCTACGGGCTGGCGAGCACCCAGGACGGCGTGATCGAGCTCGCCGTGGATGAGCTTGCCCGACGGCTGCGCGAGGAAACGGAGGGCGAACGCTGGGCGGAGGCGGCCGGCGATGCGACCTTCGGTCGGGAGGCGGCGGATCTGGCGGCCGCGTACTCGACGGCGGATCGCGAGACATGGCCGCGGGAGTGACCGCCGGGGAGCCGCTGCGCTGGGCGGTCGTCCGTGTCTCGCTGGACCCTGTTGCTGGCCATGAGCAGGGTGGGACGCGCCGCGCGCTTGTCGTCAGCTACGAGCCGTTCCACCGGTCGGGGCTTGCCACCGTGTGCCCGATCACGGCGGCGCGCCACGAGGCGCGCTACCCGGGCGAGGTGGCGTTGCCGGTTGGCGCGGCCGGGCAGACGCTCCCCGGACTGATCCTGTGCCAGCAGGTACGCACGATCTCGCTCGAGCGGGTCAAGGGCGCCGCGGATGGGCGGCTGACCGACGCCGCGATGCGCCGGGCCGTGCGCCAGGCGCTGGCCCACCACCTGGGCCTGGACATCCCCGCCGTGGGCGACGGAGCGCTCGTCCGGGCCTGAACCTCAGGATCCAGCTCGGGTACGTGCGGGCCTCCTCGTCCTGGCGGCGAGGGCCTGCGAGCCCGCCACGTGAGGTGTCGTGCGGACGCGGACCCGCCTCCGGGGACACGCGGCGATCACAGCCTGACCGGCCCTGCGCATCACGGTCCGTGGGCCCTGCATTCGTACGAATCTCGAATCGGGCAGGATGTCCTGGCACGGAGATCGTTGACGCACCACAGGAGCGTGGGCATCATGGGAGCCTGTCGCCGTCCCGCCCAGCACGACGACGCGCCGCCCGTCCCGCCCAACGGACAGCCGGCCGCACCCCCGGAGGAGCCATGAGCGCCGAACCGACGGTCAGGACCGGTCCCCAACGGAAGCGTGACCTGCAGGTGGCGGCATGGCGTCGGGCGAGCCGGGTGATGCCGGGCGGCACGGATTCCAACTTCCGGGCCTGGGGCGAGGACACGATCTACGTCGACCGCGGCAAGGGCGCCATGGTCTGGGATATGGACGGTAACGAGTATGTCGACCTGCGGCTGGGCTACGGCCCCGTGATCCTGGGTCATGCCGACGACCGCGTCGACGACTACGTCAACGAGCGGATGCGCCGGGGCGTGAGCTTCTCGCTGACCTCGGAGGACGAGATCCGCGCCAACGAGCTGGTCCAGGAGCTCACCGGCTGGGTGGAGATGTCCCGCCTGACCGTCTCGGGGACCGAGGCGACGATGCACGCCATGCGCGTCGCCCGCGCGTTCACCGGGCGCAACAAGATCGTGAAGTTCGAGGGCCAGTACCACGGCGTCCACGACTACGCGCTGATCAGCGTTCTCCCCAACAACGTGGCGGACCTGGGCGACGCGGAGAATCCGTCCCGCCTCGCCTGGGGGCGCGGCATCCCGGCGGCCGTCGCGGACACGGTCATCCCGGCCCGTTACAACAACGTCGCGCAGCTCCGCCGCCTGTTCGAGCGGGAGGGGCAGGACATCGCCGGGATCATCGTGGAGCCCGTCCTGGGCAACGCGCAGGGGATCATGCCCCAGGCGGGCTTCCACGAGGCGATGCGGGCGCTCACCCGGGAGTTCGGAATCCTGCTGATCTTCGACGAGGTGAAGACCGGCTTCCGGCTGGCCAAGGGCGGGGCGGCCGAGTACTTCGGGATCACGCCCGACCTGGCGACGTTCGCCAAGGCGATGGGGAACGGCTATCCGGCAGCGGCGTTCGGCGGTCGGCGCGACATCATGAGCCTCATGCCGAAGAGCGTCAGCCACGGCGGCACGTACGCGGGCAACCGGATCGCGGCCGCGGCGGCCGTGCGGACGCTCGAGATCCTGCGCGACACGGATGCGCTCGCCACGGTCCACCGGACCGGCGACGCGATCCAGGCCGGCATCCGGGCGGTGCTCGATCCCACCGGGCTGCCCTACGTCATCACGGGGCACCCGTCGATGTTCGGGATCATGTTCACCGACCGGATCCCGAGCGAGTACCGCGACTGGGCGGCGACCGACCACGAGCTGTACGACGCGATCGCGGTGGGCATGCACGCGCGCGGCGCCATGCCCGAGCCGGACAGCCGGGAGCCGTGGTTCATCTGCGAGGCGCATGCGCAGGGCGACACGGTCGACCGGGTCGTCTCGATCTTCGGCGCCTCGGTCGGCGCTGCCCTGGAGGCACGCGCGCACCGCAGCTGAGCCCAGGCGGCCACGCTCCGCCGCCGCGCGGCATGACCCGCGCGTGCGCTAGAGTCGGACGCGATGCAGGACATCTCGGACCGTCTGGGCAGGTACCTCGTCGACGCGGCCGGCAGCGCGCTGGTCGTCGCGGTGGTGGTGGTGGTCGCCTGGCTTGCCTACCGCCTCCTCGTCCGCGTCGTCCGGTCGCTTGTCGCCCGGGCTGCCGCCGCCCCGCTGCCCGGCGAGGCGGAGCTGGACGTCGATCGGCTCGCCACCCGGCGCGCGGAGCGCAAACGGCGCCTGGAGACGCTGGCCGCGTTCGCCCTGCGGCTCGTGCGCTGGTTCATCGTGGCGCTCGTCGTGATCGTCGCCATCTCCGCCTTCCTGCCCTCGGTCTGGGCCGCCATCGGCGGACTGGGCGTCGGGTTCGGCGTGGCCATCGGCGGCGCGATCGGGTTCGGTGCCCAGCAGCTCGTGCGCGACTACCTGAACGGGGTGCTCATCCTGGGCGAGAACCCGTACAGCGTGGGCGACGTCGTCGCGATCGCGGGCGCCACGGGAACCGTGGAGGAGGTGAGCCTCCGCCGCACCGTGATCCGCGACTTCGACGGGACGGTCCACTCCGTGCCGAACGGCGCCATCACGGTCGCGTCCAACTTCACGCGCCAGTTCGCCCGGGTCAACGAGCGGTTCCTGGTCGCCTACGGCACGGACATTGCGCAGGCGACGGGCATCATCAACCGGGTCGGCGAGGCGTTCGCGGCCGATCCTGCCTGGGCGCCCCGGCTGCTCGACACGCCGGCAGTCCTCCGCGTGGACCCGGTCGTCGATCCGGGCATCCCGATCCTCGTCTCGTTCAGGGTCCGCCCCGGCGAGCAATGGGCGGTCGGCGGCGAGCTCCGGCGACGGGTCATCGACGCGCTCGTCGGCGACGGGATCCGGCTGGCAACCTCGCAGCGGCTGCAGGTGGACGCCCCGCTCCCGATTCCCTCCGCGGACGCGGACGGCGCGGAGTCCGGAGCGGACTTCACGTGAGGGGCAGGTATCATCGGGTCAGCATCGATGTCGCCGTGCGACCCAGTCCCGGAGGTGCCGCAGCGTGAGCGCCGATTCAACCCGCGCCCCCGAGATCGAGGCGCTCCTGGTGGAGGGGCGGACCTTCGCCCCGGACCCCGGCTTCGCCGCCCGGGCGAATGCGACCGCCGCTCTGTATGACGAGGCCGAGGCGGACTACGAGGGGTTCTGGGCGCGCCAGGCACGTGAGCGCCTGAGCTGGTTCACGCCGTTCGCGACGACGCTGGAGTGGGAGCTGCCGTTCGCGAAGTGGTTCGTGGGCGGCGAGATCAACGTGGCCTACAACTGCGTGGACCGGCACGTGGAGCGCGGCCTGGGCGACAAGGTCGCCTACCACTGGATCGGCGAGCCGGGCGACACCCGGACCCTGACCTTCCGGGACCTCCAGCGTGAGGTCAACCGGGCCGCCAACGCCCTCCGGGAGCTGGGCGTGCGACGCGGCGACCGCGTGGCGATCTACCTCCCGATGGTTCCCGAGCTGCCGATCTCCATGCTCGCCTGCGCCAAGCTGGGCGCGGCCCACACGGTGATCTTCGGCGGCTTCAGCGCGGAGGCACTGGCCGACCGGATCAACGACGCGCAGGCCAAGGTGCTCGTGACCGCCGATGGCGGATGGCGGCGCGGTCGCCGGGTCGGCCTCAAGCACCACGCGGACGAAGCGGTCGCCTCGACGCCGTCCATCCGCCACGTGATCGTGGTCAACCGGTTCGGCGAAGGCGCCCACATGGTCGAGGGACGCGACCACTGGTGGGGCGAGCTGACGGCCCGCCAGTCGGACCAGTGCGACCCGGTCCCGGTCGAATCGGAGCAGATGCTCTTCCTGCTCTACACCTCGGGAACGACGGCCAAGCCCAAGGGGATCGTGCACACCTCGGCGGGCTACCTGCTGGGTTGCAGCTTCACGCACGCGGCGGTCTTCGACATCAAGCCGGATGACGTCTACTGGTGTGCCGCCGACATCGGCTGGGTCACCGGGCACAGCTACATCGTCTACGGCCCGCTCGCCAACGCGACCACCGGCATCCTGTACGAGGGAGCGCCCGACACGCCCAACTGGGATCGCTGGTGGCAGATCGTGGAGGACTACGGGGTGACCGTCCTCTACACCGCGCCGACAGCGATCCGGACATTCATGAAGCAGGGCGAGGCATTCCCGCGCAAGCACGATCTGCGTTCGCTGCGGGTCCTCGGGTCGGTCGGCGAGTCGATCAACCCGGAGGCCTGGCTCTGGTACCACGAGCACATCGGCGGTGGGCGCGCGCCGATCGTGGACACCTGGTGGCAGACGGAGACCGGGAGCATCCTGATCAGCCCGTTGCCGGGTGTCACGACCACGAAGCCTGGCTCGGCCACGCTCCCCCTGCCCGGGATCGGGGCGGCGATCGTCGACGGCGCAGGCAACCCGGTCCCCCAAGGAGGCGGCGGCTTCCTGGTCCTGACCCGGCCGTGGCCGTCCATGCTCCGCGGGATCTACGGGGACCCGGAGCGCTACCGGGAGACGTACTGGAGCCGCTTCCCGGGGATGTACTTCGCCGGTGACGGCGCCAAACGCGACGCAGACGGGTACTTCTGGCTCCTGGGCCGGGTCGACGACGTCATGAACATCGCCGGCCACCGGCTCTCGACGATCGAGGTCGAGTCGGCGCTGGTGGACCACCCCTCTGTTGCCGAGGCGGCCGTGGTCGGCAAGACCGACGACCTGACGGGGCAGGCGATCTTCGCGTTCGTCACCCTCAGGGCCGGCCAGGCCCCGTCGGACGCGCTCGCGGTGCAGCTCCGGGAGCACGTTGCCTACGTGATCGGGCCGATCGCGCGCCCCAAGTTCCTGCTGTTCGCGCCCGACCTGCCCAAGACGCGCTCCGGGAAGATCATGCGGCGGCTCCTGCGCGACATCGCCGAAGGGCGGACCCTGGGCGACACGAGCACGCTCGCCGACGCGGCCGTGGTGGACACGATCCGCGAGCACTCCGGCCAGGCGGAGGACTGAGCGGTGCCGTTCGGGTTCCATCGGCGGGGGAGCGCGGAACCGGCCAAGGCCGCGCCGGCGGACGCGTCTCCGGGCCTTGCCGCGGACGGCCGCCGGAGCGCCGCGCGGGCGGGCGTGCCCTTCGATGGGTTGACCGAGGACTGGCGCCTGGTCGGGTTCATGGATCTCGAGGGTCGGTTGCTGGACATCCTGAATCGACGTGAGCCGATCCCGATCGGCGACATGGCCTGGTCGACCCTCGATGCCGTGGGGGATCTGCAGCCGGCGCCCGGCCTCCAGAAGGTGGACCCGTACGACCTGATCGTGGTGCTCGCCGGTGACCGGACCCTGCCGGCCCTCGACGACGCCGAGAAGGCGGCGCTGCGGGTGCACAAGGTTCCCTATGACGTCATCCTGGAGGTTCCGCCCTACCGGGTGGTCGGCACGGTCTTTCTCCATCCGGGTTCCGAGCCGGAGCGGTTGATGGATCGCAGCTCGGACCTCTTCTTCCCGGTGACGAACGCGGTCGTGCTCGTTGCCGACACGCGTTTCGGCGATGGCGAGGTCGACGTCGCGCTGGTCAACCGCTCGTACCTGCGCGGCGTGGAGCAGGTCGACCAGGCGGTCGTGGCGTTGGCGCGCGAGAGCCGCA
>JARLHH010000381.1 GCA_031292335.1 Candidatus Limnocylindrales bacterium
AGCATGCCATCCGGCCCGCCGCGCTCCTCCGCGCGTCCGCGAGCCCCGCGGGTGCGGTTGGATCAGCTGCTCGTGGAGCGCGGCCTGGCCGAGACCCGGAGCCGGGCCCAGGCGTTGCTGCTGGGGGGCCACGTGCGGGTCGGTCTGGGTGACGCGGCGCGCTTCGACCGCAAGCCGGGCGAGCTCGTGGACGCCGGGCTGGCGCTGGAGGTGGCGGTCCCCCTGCCGTACGTGTCGCGCGGCGGCCAGAAGCTGGCGGCGGCGCTCGACGCGTTCGAGGTGGATCCCGCCGGCCGTGTCTGCCTGGACGCAGGCGCCTCGACGGGTGGCTTCACCGACGTCCTGCTCCAGCGCGGGGCGGTGCGCGTCCACGCGGTGGACGTCGGGCGAGGGCAGCTCGCGACCGCGCTGGCCGGCGACCGGCGGGTCGTGGTCCACGACCGGGTGAACGCGCGCTACCTGGAACCGGCCGTGCTCGGCGAATGGGCCTCGCTGGCGGTCATCGACGTCTCCTTCATCTCGCTGGGGCTCGTGCTGGGACCGGTGGCTGCCTGCCTCGCGCCGGGCGGGCGGATCGTCGCGCTGGTCAAGCCGCAGTTCGAGGCCGGGCGTGGCGAGGTGCCGGGCGGGGTCGTGCACGATCCGGCTGTCCACCGGGCCGTGCTGGAGCGCGTGCTGGCGACCGCTCGGAGTGCCGGACTGGTCCCGCTCGACGTCGTCCGTTCCGCGCTGCTGGGGCCGGCAGGTAACCGCGAGTTCTTCGTCCACCTCGGTCTGCCCGGCGGCCCGGCACCGGACGGGGCCACGTCGGAGGAGCGTCCGGACCTGCCCGCCCGGGTCGCGGAGTGCACGGCCGCATGACGGAGATCCGGCGCATCGGGTTCGCCTACAACCCCACCAAGGCGGACGCGGTGGAGCTCTCCGCGCGGGCCGCCGCCTGGTGCGCCCTGCGCGGGATCGAGAGCTGGACGCTCGCGTCGGGCGATCACGCCGCGCTGGTAAACGCGCTGCAGGGCACGCAGGTGCTGATCGTCCTGGGCGGCGACGGCACGTTCCTGCGGGCCGCCCACGCGGTCACCGAGGTCGACGTCCCGCTCGTCGGCGTGAACCTGGGCAAGATCGGCTTCCTGTCCAAGGCGGAGGCCCACGAGCTGGAGCCGCTTCTCGAGAAGATCGTCGCGGGCGCCTTCCGCCTGGAGCCCCGGATGGCGCTCCGGGGGGCGATCCACGGCCCGGACGGCGGCGCCCCTCGCCGCACGTTCGTCGCGCTCAACGATGTCGTCGTGGCGCGCGGCTCGCTCGCCCGGGTCGTGCGGCTGGAGGTGGACATCGGGCCGTCGCACCTCGCGACGTTCGTCGCGGACGGGCTGGTCGTCGCCAGCCCGACCGGGTCCACGGGCTACTCGTTCTCGGCCGGCGGCCCGATCCTGGACCCGCTCAGCCGGAACCTGGTCGTCTCGCCGATCGCCGCCTACCTGTCGGCAATCCGGTCGGTCGTGGTCAGCCCGGACCAGGTCGTGCGGTGCCAGGTAATGGAGGCCCACGAGGCGCTCGTCTCGATCGACGGGCGCGAGGACGTGCGCCTCTCGGTCGGCGACGTGGTGACCGTGGCGGCCCTCCAGCGGCCCGTGCGCTTCCTGGAGCCGGATGGCGCCCTTCCGTTCTGGGACCTTCTGCGCCAGAAGGCGCAGCTGCTGCCCTCCTGACCCATGGGCGACCCGCGCGGCCCGGAGCCTGCCGCCGGGCGGCTCCTCGAGCTCGGGGTCGCGGACCTGGCGCTCATCGAGCGCGTGCGGATCACCTTCGCCGCGGGGTTCAATGTGCTCACGGGCGAGACCGGCGCAGGCAAGAGCCTGCTGATCGACGCCCTGGGTCTTGCCCTCGGGGCCCGGGCGGACGCGGGGCTCGTGCGTCACGGCGCCGAGGCGGCCCGCGTGGAGGCGCTCTTCGACCGGCTGCCGGAAGCGCTCGTCTGCGTCCGCGAGGTCGGCGCGAACGGCCGCTCGGTGGCGCGGGTGGACGACGAGACCGTCACCGCCGGTCGCCTGGCCGCCATCGCCGGACCGCTCGTGGAGATCCACGGGCAGCGGGATCAGGGCCGGCTGCTCGACGAGCGCTGGCAGCGCGAGCTCCTGGACGGCTATGGCGGCCACGCCGCGGAGCGCGCGGCGGTCGCGGCTGCCGTGGCGGCCTGGCGTGAGAACGAGGCGAGCCTGGCGGCGAGCGCGATCGAACCCGGGGAGCTTGCCCGCCGGATCGCGCTGCTGGAGCACGAGGCCGAGGAGATCGCGGCCGTCCGCCTGGTCCCCGGCGAGGCAGCGGCGATCCGGGCGCGCCTCGATGCGTCGCGCCATGCCGAGGCGATCGCGCGTTGGTCCGCGTCGCTGGGCGGGCTGCTGGCCGGCGACGAGCCCGGGCCGGAGTCGGCCCCGGGCGCGCGCGAGCTGGCGGCGCTCGCCGCTTCGGAGGCAACAGCCCTCGCGCGCCTCGACACGCGCTACCAGCCGCTCGTGGAGCGGCTTGCCGGCGTGGCGGCGGAGCTGGAGGACCTCGCCTCCGAGGTGCGCCACTTCGCGGAGACGGTGGACCACGATCCGGCGGCCCTGGCCGCGCTCGAGGCCCGCCTCTCGCTGCTGTATTCGCTGGAGCGCCGCTACGGGACGGACGTCGAGGGCCTCGCGGGGCGAGCCGAGCAGGCCGCCGCCGAGGCCGACCGGCTCCACAACCTCGGCGCGGAGCGGGAGCGGCGGCGCGTCAACGGCGAGCGGCTGCTGGGCGAGGTCGCCGAGGCGTGCGCTGCCCTGTCGAACCGACGGGCGAGCGCGGCTGCCGACCTCGGCAGGGCCGTGGAGGCGGCCGTGGGGGAGCTCGGCCTGCGCGGCACGCGGGTCATGGTGTTCGTCGGGCGTCGGATCGCCGCCCCGGACGAGCCGGCGATCGAGCTGGGCGGGGACGCGGTCGCGTTCGACGCGACCGGCGCGGACACGGTGGTGTTCCAGATCGCGCCGAACCCGGGCGAGCCGGCCCGCCCGCTGGCCAGGATTGCCTCCGGCGGCGAGCTGTCGCGCCTGGCGCTCGCGATCGAAGAGGTCCTCGCGGCCGCCGACGCGACGCCCACCCTCGTGTTCGACGAGATCGACGCCGGGATCGGCGGACGCAGCGCGGACCCGGTGGCGCGCACGCTCTGGCTTCTCGGGCAGCGCCACCAGGTCCTGTGCGTCACGCATCTTCCGCAGATCGCGGCCCATGCCGACGCGCACTTCGGGATCCGCAAGGTGGAGCGGGCCGGCCGCATGGTGACGGACGTGCGCCGGCTGACCGACGAGGAGCGCCTCGAGGAGCTGGCAGCGATGATCGGCGGCCCGGGCGGCGGCGCCGCGGCGGAGGCGTCGGCGCAGGAGCTCCTCGCCCGGGCGGCAGCGTTCCGGGCGTCGCGATCGCCGTCCGGGGGCGCGCGCGGCTGATGACGACCCACGGGCCGCGGGCCGGCGGGAAGGGATCCGCCCCGCGCGGCGAGCGACGCGACGGGACGCGCCGTCGGTCCCGTCCGATGCCGCCCGGCACGCCGCCGGACCTCGTCGCGGCGATCGAGGTCTTCCTGCTCCATCTCCAGGTGGAGCGCGGGCTCTCGCCCGCCACGCTGTCCGCCTACGGCGCGGACCTGCGCCACTTCGCGGCGAGCCCGGAAGCGCGCGGCGGATGGGAGCGCTCGCCGGACCCGGCCGTGGCGTACCTCGGGCGGCTGGCGAGCTCGGCCGGTCCGGCCGGGGTGCGGCTGCGGGCGACCAGCCGGCGGCGGCGGACGGCGGCGATCCGCGGCTTCTATCGCTTCGCGCTGGCCGAGGACCTGGTCCGCATGGACGTGGCCGCGCACCTCGACCTGCCCCGCGAGCCGCGCCTCCTGCCGGATCCGCTCGGGGTCGCGGAGGTCGCCCGGCTGCTGGTGGCGGCCGGCCCGGGTGCCGCGCCGGACCCCGCCCAGGACGGCGGTCGCATCCGGTCGCGCGCCCTGCTTGAGCTGCTCTACGCGGCGGGCCTGCGGGTGAGCGAGGCGACCGGGCTGGACGCGGACGACCTGGACCTCGACGCGGCGACGGTCCGGGTGATCGGCAAGGGCGACAAGGAGCGCCTCCTCCCCGTCGGCGAGGTGGCCGTCGAGTGGGTTCGCCGATACGCGGCGGACGTCCGACCGGCCCTGCTCGCGCTCCACGCCGCCCCCGCCCACCGGGGCGGGCCGGTCTTCCTGGGGAGCCGCGGCCGGCGGCTCACGCGCCAGCAGGCGTGGGATGCCGTGAAGCGGGCAGCCGCGGCGGCCGGCCTTGCCGGCAAGGTGACGCCGCACACCCTGCGCCATTCGTTCGCGACGCACCTGCTGGAGGGCGGGGCGGACCTGCGCATCGTCCAGGAGCTGCTGGGCCATGCGAGCATCAGCACGACGCAGATCTACACGCACCTGACCGGCGAGCGCGTCCGGGAGGTGTACGCTCGGGCGCATCCGCGCGCCTGACGGCCGCGATCAAGGAGGGAGCTGGGATGGCGCGCTACACCGACTCGCTGCTCGTGGAGGGAGAGCACGTCCTGTACCGGACGCGGCAGCACCCGCTCGGCCGGATCACCGGCGCGAAGTGGGGGATTCTCATGGTGGGGATCGCGATTGCCCTCCTGCTGGCGATCTTCATCGCCAACGTGGGCGGGACGGCCCGCGACCTGCTCGGCTGGCTGACGCTGGCACTCCTCGTGGTGGGCGCCCTCAACATCATCTGGGTCTACCTGCGCTGGTGGGCCGAGGATTACGCGGTCACGAACCGGCGCATCCTCAAGGTCGAAGGGCTGTTCAACAAGCGGTCCGCCGACAGCAGCCTCGAGAAGATCAACGACGCGATCCTCGAGCAGAGCGTCTTCGGGCGGATGTTCGACTGGGGCAACCTCAAGGTCCTGACGGCAGCCGAGGAGACGGCCGACGACTACCTGATGCTCCACCACGCCCCGACGTTCAAGAAGACGATGCTGCTCGCCAAGCAGGACCTCGAGGACGAGCTGGCGCGCCGCATCACGGCGCCGCTCGAGGCGCTCAACGCGCACGAAGTCGAGCAGGACCGCCGCGCCGACGCCGCAGCCGCCGCCAGCCAGGCCGCAGCTCCCGTCGCCGCCCCTGCCGCGCCGCCTGTCGCCGCGCCGAAGACGACGGAGGAGAAGCTCCGCGAGCTTGCCGCGCTCCGCGACGCGGGCCTGATCACGCCCGAGGATTTCGAGGCGAAGAAGACGGCGATCCTCGCCACGATGTAGACCCGGCCGTCCGGGCTACCATACGCGGGATCCCCGCCCATACCCGGAGTCCCGGTGCTCGGCCTGAACATCGATCCCGCCATGCTCGTCGCCGTGGCGATCTTCCTCGTGGTCGGCTTTCCGGTCCACGAGTTCAGCCACGCGCTGGTCGCCTACCGGCTGGGCGACGGCACCGCCAAGATGTTCGGGCGCCTGACGCTCAACCCGATCGTCCATCTCGATCCCGCCGGGTCGTTCCTGCTGGTCGCGTCGGCGCTGCTGGGCGGCGGCTTCATCATCGGCTGGGCGAAGCCGACGCCGGTCAACCCGGCGATGCTGCGGGGCGGCCGGCGCGCCGAGGCATGGGTGGCCGCGGCCGGGCCGCTCTCGAACCTCGTGATGGCCGGCCTCGCCGCGCTCGTCATCCGGGTGATCGTGGCCCTCAACATGATCAACTCGGACGCCAGCCTGTTCGTGGCCAACGTGATCTACCTGTTCGTGATCATCAACGTGGCCCTGTTCATCTTCAACCTGATCCCCATCCCGCCCCTGGATGGCTCGAAGGTGATGTTCGCGCTGATGAACCCGCGGACCGTGTGGCAGATCCGGCCGACGCTGGAGCAGTGGGGGTTCCTCATCCTCATCGTGGTCATGATCGTGCCAATCAACGGCATCTCGATCGGCGGGCGGGTCGTCGGCCCGCTCCTGGATGGGCTCGTCTCGGTCCTGGTGGGCTTCTAAGGCCCGCCAGTTCGGCAGCCACCTCGTGGCTCGCGTGGCACCCGCCGAGCGTGCCGGGCTGGCGGCGTGGCTGACACCTGCCCAGCTGGCGCTGTTCGACGGCATGCCGGTTGCGGATCGGCGCCACGCCCTGGACGTCGTCGAACGCCTGCGCGCCCGCCGGGCCGACGACCACGACCTGCTTCTGGCCGGGCTCTTCCACGACGTCGGCAAGGGGCGCTCAATCCGCCTCTGGCACCGGGTCGCGTGGTCGCTCGGCGAGCGGCTGGGACCGGGCGCGCTTCGCCTCGCGGCGCGGCTGCCGGGCGGAGCGGATGCGATGGCGCGCCTCGGCGATCACGCGGCCCGCTCGGCGGCGCTG
>JARLHH010000382.1 GCA_031292335.1 Candidatus Limnocylindrales bacterium
CGGCGGTGAGCTGCGCCGCGGGGCGGAGGCCGTCGAGGGCACGCCGTTCCGCCGCGACGCGCCGGGAGCGGCCCGTCACCTCGCGGCTCGCCGCCTCGTCGAGCCGCCACCTGCGGGCCCGGAGCGCGGCCAGAACGTCGGCGCGGTCGGGCACGCAGACCTCCGCGGCCGCGGACGGGGTCGGCGCCCGCAGGTCGGCCACGAAATCCGCCAGGGTCACGTCCGTCTCGTGACCGACACCGCTCACAACGGGTACCGGGTAGGCGGCGATGGCCCGCACGACCCGCTCGTCGTTGAAGGCGAACAGGTCCTCCAGCGAGCCTCCCCCGCGCGCGACGATCACGCAGCCGGGCGCGTCCGCCGCCCGGCCCGACTCGCGGCAGAACGCGTCGTAGCGGGCCAGGCGGCCCAGCGCCGCCACGATGCTCTCCGCGGCCCCGTCGCCCTGGACCCGGCAGGCGCTCACGACCAGCGTGACGAGCGGCCAGCGCCGCGCCAGCACGCGGCGGATGTCGTGGATGACCGCGCCGGAGAGGCTGGTCACGACCCCGATCGTGGCCGGCCGCGCGGGCAATGAACGCTTCCGGCGCGCCTCGAACAGTCCCTCGGCCGCCAGGCGCGCCTTGGTCTGCTCGAAGCGGAGGGCGAGGTCGCCGAAGCCGGCCGGCTGGATCGCCGCCACGTAGCACTGGTAGACGCCCTGCGCGTCGAAGACGTCGATACGGCCGTGGACGACGACGCGCATCCCGGTCTGCGGCTCGAACGCGCTCGCCTGGCGCTCCTCGCGGAAGAAGACGCAGGCGAGCTGGCTCTTCTCGTCGCGAAGCGTGAAGTAGGCATGGCCCGCGGAGCTGACCGTGACGCGGCCAACCTCGCCCTCCACCCAGAGATCGGCCAGCCGACGATCCTCGCGCAGCGCGTCGCGCACCACGTGGGTGACCTCGGTGACCCCCAGCACGCGGAGCCCAAATGCCCCGGCGGGTTGGTCCGAGCCGGCTCGTCCGGCCGGGCGGCCGCCCACGTCCAGCGCATCCCAGCTTGGCAGCGCCCAGTCGGGCGGCTCGCTGCCGGGCACGGGCGGTGGCCGACGCGATCCGACGCGTGCCGCGGCCGCTACAGGCGGGTCTGGTACTCGCCGGTGCGGGTGTCGACCCGGATCGTGTCGCCCTCGACCACGAAGAGGGGAACCTGCACGATCAGGCCGGTCTCCGTGGTGGCCGCCTTGCGGGCACCGGTCGCCGTGTCGCCCGCAAAGCCCGGCTCCGTCTCGGTCACCAGGAGGTCCACCGTGATCGGCAGCTCCACGCCCAGCGTCTCCGTCTCGTAGCTGATCCGGTCCAGCAGCATGCCGTCCTTCATGTAGTTGACGGCGTCGTCCAGCTCGGACGCGCTGAGGTGGAACTGCTCGTACGACTCCATCTCCATGAAGTGGAAGTCGTCGCCGTCGCGGTACATGAACTGGATCGGGCGCCGGTCCAGCTGGGCGCGCGGCCACTTCTCGCCCGCCTGGAAGGACTTCTCGACGGTGGAGCCCTTCTTGACGTTCTTGAGCTTGATCCGGACCTGGGCCGAGCCGCGGCCCATCTTGATGTGGTGGTAGTCGAGAATCTGCCAGAGGTCGCCGTCGAGCTCGATGACGACGCCCTTGCGCAGCTCACCGGTGGAGATCATGCGGGGCTCCCTCGGGGGCCGGCGGGAACGGGCGGACGCCGGCGCGGGTGATCATGTTGGTCGCCCTGATCGTACCAGACGAGGCCGTCCCGATCGTCGCGTGCTGCCTGCCCGCCGGGACGGTCAGCCGACGACCAGGACCTCCCGCGGGAAGCGGGTCAGGCGTTCCACGCGGCGCGCCGCCACGTCGAGCAGGACCAGGTCCTCGATCCTGACCCCGGTGCGGCCCTCCAGGTAGATCCCGGGCTCCACCGAGAATACTGTTGGGCTGGGCAGCGGCGTCTCCGGCGCCACGCGCGACAGCGAGGGCAGCTCGTGCGTCGCCAGGCCGATCCCGTGCCCGGTGCCGTGGCCGAAGTGACCGCCGTGGCCGGCCGCGACGATGACGCCGCGGGCCGCGCCGTCGGCCGTCCGGCCGTCCGGCACGCGGCCGGCCGCGACCTCGTCCTCGAGGTAGGCGATCGAGGCGGACTGCGCCCGCGCCACGAGCTCGTAGACGGCGAGGTCACGGGCTCGCGGCTCGCCGACGAACAACGTCCGGGTCATGTCGCTGCGGTAGCCGGCCACCTGGGCCCCGAAGTCGAACAGCAGGACCACGCCGGCACGGATGCGCCGCGCCCCCGGGGAGCCGTGCGGAAGCGCCGCACCCGGGCCCGCCAGGGCCGCGACGTCGAAGGCAAGCGCCTCGGCGCCGCCCTCCCGCATGAGCACCTCCAGGCGCCAGGCCAGCTTCGCCTCCGTGAGCCCGGGCCGGATCTCCGAAAGGAGGGCTGCCAGGGCCCGGTCGGCGACCGCGCAGGCGGCCTCGATCCGCTCGACCTCGGCGGGTTCCTTCACGGCCCGGTCCGCGTCCACCCACGCCTCGGCCGGCACCAGCTCCACCCTGGGCGCGGCCGCTGCCAGCTCGCCCCACAGCGCGTGGCTGAGATCGGCCGCGGGCACGGCCACCCGCCGCGCCCCGATCGAGGCGCACAGCTCCGCCCAGCGCGCGGCGAGGTCGTAGGTCACCGGCTCGATGCGGGCATCCGGCGCCTCGTGCCGCGCCTGGATCGTGTACCGGCTGTCGGCCAGCACGACCACCGCGTCGCCCGAGACGAGGAAGCGCCCGGAGTGGCCGGCCACCTTCTCCTCGCCCTCCCCGAGGGCCACGCCCGCCAGGTAGCGGATCTCCTCGCGGCGCAGGCCGAAGTAGGCGTCGATCCCGCTGGCCGCCAGCCTCGCCCGCAGGCGGGCCAGCCGGACGGGGCGGGCGGCGCGGTCGGCTTCCTCCCAGGCCCGGCGTCGAGCCGCGGACGCGGGAGGCGCGAAGTCGGCCGGGATGGGGCGGCGCATCCGTTCAGTTCCCGTACTTCGCGATGTTGGCGAGATGCTCGGCATACGTCCTGGCGAAGACCGTCGTGCCGTCCTTCTTGGCCAGGAAGAAGAGGTAGCCGCCCCGCGTGTCCGGGTTCAAGGCCGCATCGATGGACGTCACGGTCGGCGTGCAGATGGGCCCCGGCGGGAGGCCCTTGGTGGTGTACGTGTTGTAGGCGGCGATGGCCGCCGGGATGCTCGCCGGGAGCGGCGCCTGCAGCGGGGCCCAGAAGACGTAGCTGACCCATTTCGCGATCGGCAGCCTGGCCAGCTGGAGCGTGTCGTTCACGTAGAGGACGGTGGGATCGGAGCCCAGGAAGCCGGCCGCCTCGGTGTGCGGGTTGATCCGGTTCTGGAGGACGCCGGCGATCTTCGGCTTCTCCGAGTCCAGCCGCGCCTCCTGCTCCACGATGGACGCCATGGTCAGGACCTGGGTCCAGGTGAGGCCCCGGGAGGCCGGCACCTTCATGCGTGCCGGCCCCACGCTCGTGATGAACTGGTCCAGCATCATCCGTACCAGGTCATCCGGCGTGGAGTCGGGCAGGAGCTGGTAGTCGCCCGCGGCCAGGTACCCCTCCAGCGTTCCTCCCTTCGGGATCTGCAGCCAGGGGTAGTCCCTGAGGAGCGAGGCCGGCGGGCTGCGGACCAGGTCCAGGAATGCCTGGGCCGACATCGTGAGGCCGGCGATGCCGCGGTCTGCCGGCTTCGCCTCGATCAGGGCGGCGATCTGCTCCAGGCGCAGGCCGGTGCGGATCGAGAGCGTCACGTAGGCCACGGGTGGCGGTGGCGGCGTGAGGAGCGCCGTGGCGAGCTGGTCGGGCGTCATCGTCTGCCGGACCACGAAGCTGCCCGCCTGGTAGCTCGTGGTCACCCTCCGTTCCACGGAGACGAGCACGAACGCCTGCGCATTCCGGAGCACGCCGGTGGCGACCAGCCGGTCGGCGATCGTGACGGCGGTGTCGCCCGGCTGGACCACGAACGTCACGTCCGTCGCGTCGGAGCCTGCCGGCTCCGTCAGGGCTGGCCCGAGATCCTCGCGGACCATGTCGGCCACGAACCCGATCCCGAGCGCGCTGGGGTTCTCGCCCGCCATGCCGGCGACGAAGCCGCGCACGATGGGACGCCCGACCGTCGCGAGCACGACCAGGACCAGCCCCGCGGCGACCAGCAGGAACGCTGCAAAGCGGAGCAGGCCGCCGCCGGTCCCGCCGCCTCTCCGCCGGGCCAGCTCCGACGAGGAGACCGTGCCGGAGCGACGCGCCCTGATGCCCGCCGAACTTGACGTCCCGGTATCGTCGACGGCCTCGCCGGGGCGGTGCGCCATCGACGGTCGCTCGGTCGCGAACCCATCGTCGTCCCGGGGGTTGCCGCCTCGGCGGATCGTCATGCGGGGTCCTCGTGCGGGGCGGAACCGGGCCCCGATGTCCCCGGCGCTCCTGAGGCGGAGCCGCCGCCATGAGCCGGGGGCGCCTCAAGGGTACCCGACTCGCCCGCGCCGGCTGGTGCGGGCGCTCGTTGGAGTTCCGGCGGTCGGTCCGCGTGCGACGCGCCGACCTGCTCGCCGGGGCGCCCGAGCACCCGGGCTGCCAGCTCTTCCTCCAGGATCACCGGGGCCGCCTCCCGGTCGATCCTGGCGCGTTTGGGGGCAGGCCGGGCCGGGCGGGGCGGGCCGCCCGACGGGCCGCGCTTCGCCGGCCCCACCCGACCTTCCGCCACGTGGCTGGAGAGCCGTTCGTCGCGGAGCGTGACCGGCAACCCCGTGGCTGCCGCGACGGCGACGGCCCACGCTCGCGCGGCGACTGCCGCGCGGCCCTCGCCGCCGGCCAAGTCCAGCGGCAGGCCGACGACCAGCTCCCCGATCCCGTTCGCCTCGACGACCCTCACGAGCGCCGTCACGTCCGCGGCCAGCGAGCGACCCCGACCCAGCGTGGCGAGCGGTCGGGCCCGGAGCGCGCCGGGCTCGGCGACCGCCAGGCCGATCCGCCGGGTTCCGAGGTCGACGCCCAGCAGCCGCCTCATGGGCCTGCCGACCCCGACGGGGCCGGCGTCGGTGCGACGTCCGAAGGGCCGACCACGCGAAGGTCCACCCGAGCGTCCAGCGTGGGGATCGTGCTCGCCCAGTCGGGCCACAGGCTGACGTTCGCGTCCCCGTACGGCGCCAGGAGTGAACGCGCCTCGGCCGCCGTCCGACCCTTCAGCTGCGCGAGCAGCGCCGCCTGGTCGACGCGGGGGACGGTCTGCGCCACGGCCGTGACGCTGAAATGCACGAGCTGGCCGTCGACGCTGCCCGGGCCCACGCTCACCCGGGCGGAGCCGGCGACGAGGTCGCGGCCGGCCGGCACGGAGGCCACCAGGCGGGCCTCGCCCAGCGCCATGATCGGCGCCTGGTCGACGGTCACGACGGTGCCGGTTGCCGTCACACCCAGCGTGAAGTCGGCCACCTCCTGGTCCACGAGCGTGGTCGGGTCCAGCGACGGCACCGCCGCGTCCCGGGTGGCCGTCTCGGGGAACACCGTGCTCCCGGCCGGCAGCCCGGCGGGGGCCGCCGCGGCTGTCGCGAGCTGC
Organism: Candidatus Limnocylindrales bacterium; assembly: GCA_031292335.1. GTDB lineage: Bacteria > Chloroflexota > Limnocylindria > Limnocylindrales > CSP1-4 > CTSoil-043. The sequence goes on from JARLHH010000382.1 coordinate 5,590, forward strand.
GCATCGAGCTGCGTGCCGAGAGAAGCCAGCGCCGCGGTCACGTCCTTCTGGGTCACCTTCGGATACTCGTTGCGGACTCCGCCGGTCGTGGCCGCCGGGTTCACGACCGAGATCACGACGCTGTTGTACTGCCCCGGGATCACGGTGATCGTGCCCGCGGCGACGTTCCCGGTCGGGCCCGGTGTCGCCGCGGTGACGTCCACGGTGCGGTTCTGGCAGGTGATCTTGGGCACGTTGAGGATGGCGACCGGCAGGAAGAGCGCCTCGGACGTCGCGAAGGCGACATCGTCCGGCGTGCGGACGAGGGTGCCCTGCGGGATCGTGTAGGAGCGTGTCGGGTCGCAGTTCCGCCAGCGCACGCTTCCGGTCGCGGCGGTCTGGTCGATGCGCTTGCCGGTGGACGGGAAGGTCCCGCTGGCCGTGAGCGGAATGTCCACGATGGTAGCCGGCACGACCGCCGCGGCAGGGTCCGCAGCGGTCGCCGTCGGGTCGGCCGTGACGACGAACGCGACCGGGGCCAGCGCTGCCGGACGGATCATCAGGACGATCGAGGCGGTTGGCAGGTACAGGTACGCAGCGGTCCCTCCGGTCACGCCGGCGACGACGACAAGCAGGAGCGCAACGAGCAGCAGGGCACGGCGCCGGCGCCGCGGCCGGGCGGGCGCCGGCCGATCCCGGTCGGCTCCGAGCCCCGTGGAGGGACCCGGCCCCGTGACGCCCGACCGCGCCGGGAG